>JADFRO010000230.1 GCA_022561255.1 Planctomycetota bacterium
TAATAAAAAACTGTGTTTCCGTACCCATAATAATAGGCACCGAGAAGTCCGAATACCGCACCCAAAAGGAACCCGAATTTTTTCAGTTCGATTTTTGTGCTGCGAATCGCCTTAATTTCATCAATCAATATCATTTTTCAATCTAATACGTATTCTTTTTTCCAATCCTTATCTTTTTCCAATGGGTTTTGATTTTTCTTTTCTAGTAAATAATTACCCATCAAAAGAAAATCCATATCTGTTCTCATAAAACACAAATATGCGTCTTCCGGAGAGCAAACTATTGGTTCTCCCCTGACATTAAATGATGTATTCACTATGACAGGACAATCATACTTTTTATCAAACGCATCTATAATATTGTAGTACAACGGATTTGTATCTCTATTCACTGTTTGTATTCTTGCAGAATAATCAACGTGAGTAACCGCCGGGATTTCAGACCTTGCTATTTTCAGTCTTTCCAAACCGGTTACATTATCCTGATCAGTGTTTATTTCCTTTCGCAAGTTTTTTTTGACGTTTGCCACTAAAAGCATGTAGGGGCTTTCTCTGTCGATCTCAAAATAATCGGAAGCACGTTCATAAGTGACTGACGGGGCAAAGGGACGAAAACTTTCCCGGTATTTTATTTTCATATTCATTGTTGTCTGCATTTCCTTCGAACGTGCATCACCGATAATCGACCTGTTGCCCAACGCCCGGGGTCCGAATTCCATCCTCCCTTGGAATAACCCGATTACCTTTTCATTGTTCAGCAAATCGGATATTTTTTCCGGGATATCATTATCACTGAAATGAGTATACTTTATTTTGTTGACTTCGAGAAACTTTTGTATATCTCCATTCTTAAACTCCGGTCCAAGAAGTGAACCGCTTTGCTGATCATTCTTTCCGTCTGCTTTTCTCGGGTTATCGAGATACTGGTACCATGTATACAAAGCTGCACCAAGTGCGCCGCCGGCGTCCCCTGCAGCAGGCTGGATCCAGACATTTTTGAAAGGTCCTTCCCGTAATACTCTACCGTTTCCCACACAATTCAATGCAACGCCACCTGCTAAACATATCGATTCCATTTTAGTCTTGTCATAAATGTGTCTTGTCATTCGCAACATTATCTCCTCAGTAACTTCCTGTATAGACCGGGCAATGTCCATGTCTTTTTGAGTTAACCCGGTTTCCGGTTTGCGGCCGTTACTGCGAAGGGAGGCGATGAACGCGTCCCTAATGAATTCGACTCCTCCTTTGTTCGGGCTGCGGCACTTGATTTTCAGCAACATCCCCGGCAGTTCGGCACCGCTCTCGCTACTGAAATCGTTGATCGGTTCGGGAACGTCGATAACGCTCTCCCAGCTGTAGGCCTTCACGTTGGGCTCGAAAGTGATGTCCATGGACTCGATCACGACCTCAGTACGTTGACCTCTGGGACCAGCCTGTCCGCTCGCGATCACCTCGAGCATCTCCGCCTGACTTTCGGCATCCGCCATTGCACCCTTTGCACGGGGAATCGTGTTGTGGAGGAGCGCCAGGACTTGCGGAATGATCGTTTTGTTGCGCTGCAGCTCGATGAGTTTCTCAGTTTCGCCGCGTTCATTCGCTCCCTGCCCGGTGAGGGCGGCGAGTTGGCCCCTCAAGACGTTGCCTGCGTTCACGACCATTTCGGCCTGGGCACGGTCGGAGAGGCCGGCCGACGGACCGTTGTCGATGATCGAGGCCGCGCGATCGTCAGTGACTGCAACGGCGTCGATGCCTTGAGAGCTCGCCGCCAGGGCGCTCATGTCCGACGCCTGGCGAAACCAGACGAGGCCCCCGGCGAGCAGAATGCACGCTGCGGATGCTGCGAAGGCGGGCCTCTTTTTGCGCCAGACGGCTTGCTTGGCGATCTCCGTCGGAAGCAGGTTGCTGTTGACTTTCGTAACCTCAAGCCCCTGCAGTGCGAGCCCGTAAGCGACCGCATAGCTGAGCAACTGCTCTTTCAACCCCTCCTGGTTGGGGGCAGAGGATGCGTCTGCGTTCTTGAACGAGTCGGGACGCTCGACGGGCATGCCGAGATTTTGCTGGAGATATTTTTGCAGACCGGGCAGCAGGAAGGCGTTGCCCACGGCGATTACGCGTTCAACGTTGGCGTCGCGATGCGTGGAAGAGTAAAAGCCGATGGATCGTTGTAGCTCCTGTACCAAATCGGCGAAGACGGGGCGCATGGCCTGGAAGATCTGCCGGGCATACTTGCTGCTGGCGGCGGTACGTTTCAAAGCTTCGGCCTTGGAAAACGAAAGCTTGAACGACTTGACCAACGCCTCAGTGAAGCTGTTTCCGCCCTTGGGAACCGTTCGCGTCCAGAAGCTGTCGGGCGTTGCGATGATCAGATCGGTGTTCTCCGCCCCAAGGTCGAGCAGGATGGTGGTGTCGCTCGTCAAGACGCCGTCGAAGTGCGCGGCGTTGTAGACCGCCAGCGGTGCGGATTGGACGGCCATCGGTTCGATCGCCGCCTGCTCGAAGTGGAGCAGGTGTTCCCGGATCAGTTCGCGCTTCATCGCGAAGATGCCGACCTCCAGATCGGGCGTGCCTTCCCGTTGGAACGTCTGGTAGTCCCAAATGACTTCGTCCATGTCGAACGGAATCTGCTGCTCAGCCTCATACTGAACGATGTCGGGAATACGCTTCGGCGCGACGGGCGGGAGTTTCGTGAACCTCGCAAGCGTGTGTTGCCCGGGGACGCTAACGACCACCTGATCCTTGGATAGGTCGTTGTGCGAGAGGAACTTTTCCAGAGCGCTGCTGATGAGTGCCTGGCGTTCGGCGTCCGGCTGTGTGAGGATTTTCGCGTGCTCAACGTAATCGTGGGCTAGGAGTTCCACCTTTCCATCGCCCGACTTACGCAGTTTGATCGCCTTGAGAGCGCACCGCCCGACGTCGATGCCCCAGACCGCTTGTGCCGTTGCCATGAAACACTTTCCTCCGGGGGCGTCGGGTCGATCAACGACCGACCTCAACCATGTCGTGCCGCGATCAGGTCTGCCGTACGGCTTCCGTCACCAGGGGCGTTTGTGTATGATCCCCAGGCATGGCCGCGAAGTATCTGCTGACCACGCTTGGCTGTAAAGTCAACCAGTACGAGTCCCAGCAAATCCGCGAACTCCTCGAATCCTTCGGTCTGCGCCCTGCCGCCGCTGGTCAGCAAGCCGATCTTGCGGTTGTGAATACCTGCGCCGTAACGGTCTCGGCCTCACGGAAAAACCGCCAGGCCATCCGCCGCCTGAGTCGGGGTGGACGCACGCCCGTTGTTGTCGTGGGATGCGGCGCGTCGGCGGATCGCGACCGGCTGAGCGAACTCGCGGGCGTTGTGGCGGTTTTCGGCCACGACGTCGACGTTCGGAGCGAGCTGCACGCCCTGCTGTCAAAACGATTGGACCATCCGTCGGAAGGATCAACCAGACGAACGCAACCGGTGGCTGGCGAGCCCTTCGGGTCCAGGGGGAATGAAGTATCGATGAAACCGGACGACACGACGCCTATCCCAGAAGCGTCAACACCTGCCAACCCAGGCTCGCCGTTACGGATTATCGCCCCCGACCTTCCGATTGTCAAGAAAACCGACGTACTTCTTGGGCGAATCGAAGTCTTCGCGGGTCATCAGCGCGCGTTCCTGAAGGTGCAGGATGGGTGTGACGCGTTCTGTACTTACTGCATCATTCCCCGATTGCGTCCCGTGCTGGGCTCCAAACCGGTGGAGATAGCCGTTGCTGAGGCGGAAGCGCTCGTTCGTGCGGGCCATCGGGAGATCGTCATCACCGGCATTTTCCTCGGAGCCTACGGGCGAACCACTGCGATTCGTAAGCGGTTCGGTAGCGGCCCGTCACCGCTTGCCACGCTCGTCGCCGCCCTTGCCGAGGTCGATGGGCTGGAGCGGCTTCGTCTTTCGAGCCTGGAACCCGGTGATGTGGATGCGTCACTTCTGGAGGTTCTTACAGCTCATCCGGCGTGCGTACCACACTTGCATCTGCCGCTGCAGTCCGGCAGCGCAACGATACTGCGGCGGATGAACCGTCAGTACACGTCGCGGGATTTCCTTGAGATGGTTGATCGTGTGCGCGGCACGTTGGACCATCCCGCCATCACCACGGACATCATCGTCGGGTTCCCGGGTGAAACGGAGCGCGATTTCCAAGCCTCTCTGGCGATCGCGCGACACACGGAGTTCTGCAAGATTCACGCGTTTCCGTTTAGCTCGCGCGATGGCACGGCGGCATCCAAGTGGCGGACCGAGTTTATCGAGCCGCCGGTCGTACGAGAGCGGATGCGCCGGCTGAGCGAGCTGGAGCGAGAGTGTTCGATGGCTTTTCGTGCTCCGCTGGTCGGGCGGCAGGAGCGGGTCATCGTCGAGGAGGCAGGCGAAGACGACGCGGCGCCTTGGCCGGCGATCAGGCATGGTCGTGCAGATCGCTATTTCGAGGTTCACTTTGAGGCCGACAAGAGTGTGCGAGCCGGCGATCTCGTTGACGTACGAATCGACCGCGTCACGCCGACGCGAACGCACGCGACGCACATCGACAAGCGCTCCAGCGTGTATCCGTTGTACGTCGCCTCTAACGTCGCAGGAGCTTCGCTCTCCGCAGGAGTTTCGCCCTCCGCAGGAGTTTCGCCCTCCGCAGGAGTTTCGCCCTCCGCAGGAGCGGATGTTTAGGGGGTCGTCGGGCGTATGGGGATCTTCGTGTCGTCGCGTACGGATTCGGCAAGCCTGACCAGCATGGCGAGGGAGTCCGCCTGCATTTTGTCCATCACACGCGCCCGGTGAGCCTCGACCGTTTTCATGCTGATGCCCAAGTCGGCCGCGATTCGCTTGTTGGGATGTCCGTCGACGACGAGGCCCATGACTTCGGTTTCGCGCGGCGTCAGACGCGCCATTTTGGTTTCAACTGCCGCTCGCTCGGCCCGAATTCGGCGGCTTCGGATGTTCTTCTCGACCGCCTCGCGGATTCGGGTCAGAAGGAACTGATCGTCGAACGGCTTTTCGATGAAGTCCACTGCCCCAGCGCGCATGGCACGTACGGCAATGGGAACGTCTCCGTATCCGGAAATAATGATGACCGGCAGCGTAACGTCCGTCGCGGCTAACTGTTCCTGAAGCTCCAGCCCGCTGATGCCGGGCATCCGTACGTCCGCGACAACACATCCAAACCGATTGGGATCGTACGTATCGAGAAAGACCTTCGCGCGGTCGTAGGTCGCGACGTTAAATCCGCCCGACTCGATCATCCATTTCAACGACTCGCGGACGGCGGGGTCGTCGTCGACTACGTGAACGATCGGCTCGTCAGGGTTCATTGCGATCGTTTCCTGGGAGCGGCGGGAAGCGTAAAGTAGAAGGTGGCTCCGCCGTCGGAGTTCCCGTCCGCCCAAA
>JADFRO010000231.1 GCA_022561255.1 Planctomycetota bacterium
GTATCGCCACAACGCCGTCAGGCTACACGGTTTATCGCCGTCCGGGGGCTCAACAGACTCGGGTCCTGAAGGAGAACGGTTTGCGCGAAGTTCGAAAGGGGTTAGCCATCACAGCCGACCTTTCCTCCGAAGATCGTAACTTTCGCGCCGGACTTTCAGACGAACGCAAAATGCGCGTCGCCAGCGACCTGGGCGTGAGCGTCGCCGCGCTCGACTGCATCGGGATCGGAAGAGCGGAGACGAAGGATCTCAAGCGTCTACGCGCAAGCGGTCGCGGATGGAAAGACGCGTATCCGCCGATTGTCTCATCGTTTCCTGAACGCGACGCGACCGGCGCAATCGGCGCAATCGTGGGCATCTGCTTCCGAGTAGATGATGGACGTAAGGGTTCGCCAAGCGGTGAGGTCGGTGCGAAACGTGGACTCATCATCCCCTCAACGCTGTCAACCCGGCCCGATCCGGTCTTGCTCGTCGAAGGGCCAACTGACGTTGCCGCGTGCGAGACGCTCGGTCTCGCATCGGTCGGCAGGCCGAGTAACGCGTCGGGGGGTAGGTTCATCGCGCAACTGCTTGCGCGGCGCAAGGTGCTCATCGTTGGTGAAAACGATCAGAATCCCGCGGGCACTTGGCCCGGACGAGAAGGCGCCGAGAAGCTCGCCACGTACTTGGCCACGAAATGGAAGCGCGTCGTGCGTTGGGCACTTCCTCCGGAAGGACATAAGGATGTCCGCGCATACTTGCAGCACCTCGTCGCCAAGGGTCTGGACCTGAACGACGAACAAGCGTGCCACGAAGCAGGAAAACGGTTCGTCGAAAGCCTGATCGCCGTGGCGACCGAGGAACAGCCGCCGGCATCATCATCCAAGGGGCACATAGGCGATGACGGTGCGCGCGAAGCGGTCTTGCATCTCTGTGTCGAAGCGGGCGACCACTTCTTCCACGACAACGAGAACCGTGCATTTGCACTCGTGCGGGAAGGAGGGGTCGCACGAACGCTGCCCGTGAGGTCACGAGACTACGGCCTTCTCCTTGGACGGCGGTTTTACAGGGCCACCGGATCAGGGCTGCCGACTACGGCGAAGACCGAGGCCATCGCCACGCTCGAGGGTCTCGCCATTTTTGATGGCCCGGAGGAGTTGGTCTTCGTCCGGATCGGTGAATATGAGGGCAAGGTCGTCCTTGACCTATGCGACGAGCGCTGGCGCGTCGTTGTGATCGGCAAGGACGGATGGGAAGTTGTCAATGAGTCGCCGATTCGGTTTCGCAGGACCCGCGGCATGCTGGCGCTGCCGGCCCCGGTTCCCGGCGGCTTGATCAACGATCTGCGTCCCTTCATTAACGTTCGTACTGACAACGATTTCGTCGTTGTGTGCGCCTTTATCCTCGGATGTCTTAACCCGTGTGGACCATTCATGATCCTGCTCGTGAACGGCGAACCGGGCTCAGCCAAGTCCACGCTTTGCCGCCTCATTCGGGCGCTGATCGATCCGAATAAGGCGCCTCTCCGTAGCGAACCGAAGGACAATCGCGATCTCGCGATCGCCGCGAACAACGCGTGGATGATCGGCCTCGACAATATGTCACGCGTCAGCGAGCGGATGTCCAACGCGCTCTGCCGACTTGCCACTGGCGGTGGTTTCGCAACGCGAGAACTCTACACCGATGCCGACGAGATGATCTTCGACGGTAAGAGACCGGTCATGATCAATGGCATCGGAGATATCGCGGACCGAAGCGATCTGATCGATCGTGCCGTTCGGTTGACACTTCCCACAATTCCTGAACATCAGCGCCGGACCGAGAGGGCCATCTGGTCCGCGTTCGAAGGACAGAGGCCGGCAATCCTCGGTGCATTTCTCGATGCCGTCAGCGTCGCACTCCGGAACCAAGACGCAGTGCGGTTCACAAGACTGCCGAGGATGGCGGACAGCGCCAGTTGGGTTGTCGCCGCCGAAACTGCGTGTCCCTGGGCGCCCGGATCATTCATCGCTGCGCTGGACGACCAGCGGCGGGATGCTGACGAATTTGTCATCGAGGCGAGTCCGCTCGCGAATGCCGTCAAGGAACGGGTCGAACAGCATGGCGAAATCGAAGGGACCGCCAGCGAGATCCTCGGACTCCTTTCGGCTGACCAGGACGAGAAGATCCTGAAGCACCCCGACTGGCCTAAACGGGCACCGGCCTTCGGAACAAAGCTCCGGGAAGTCGCACCGAACCTCCGTCGACTCGGCATTGAGGTGCAGTTCGATCGCAACGCGGGGCGTCGCACGATCACCATCCGCAAGAATGAGGGATCCCCGGATTTGCCGTCATCGCTGTCATTGCCGTCACCTGGCGTACAAGAAGCTGCCCTCGCAGCCGACGGCGGGGGCTCAGTGGGTCCGAATCATGACAGCGAATTGCCATGCCGTGACGGCGAAACGGCCTCTGATGACAGCGTTGTGTCCGCTCAGGAAGGCTCGAAAAGCGAACAAATGACGGCAATGACAGCGATGACAGCAGTTCCCCCCGAATCTCAGCGCGACGGTCAAGGCCCTGGCTTTGAGGTAGATGCGGCTGAAGACGAGGGCGTGCTATGAACGCCGGTACGAACGCTTGGGTAGGCTAGGCCAGTGCGGGAGCGGCCGGGGAATCCGCATGCTTTTGCGACCGCGCGGCGCATCGAATGGTCGCGAAGAAATCCGGAAAACAGGCGGGAAATCGCCTTGAGCTTCCTGGCGAGTTGAGGCTGAGTGGGGGGACCTGGGATGGGCCCGGGTCGGATGTGACGCATGGGAATGATCTTCCGCAAGCAGTACACGATGCCGATTCCGCCCGGTGCGGAAATCACCGGGCGCGACGGACAGCGTATCGCCCGCTGGCGGCTGCGGAACGGGCAACTTCGGTCGGCGGAGATCGTCGATTGCAAGGACTGCAAGGTCCGCGTTCGCGGTAAGTCTCGGTCATACATGGCCCGCTATCGTGATGGAAGCGGTGAGATCGTCGAAGTACCGACGGGTTGCAAAGATGAGGTTGCGGCCCGGGCAGTTCTGACACGGCTTGAGCGCCAGGCCGAACTCGTCCGCTCCGGGATCCTGACGCCAGCGCAGGTTGACGCAGCCGGCCACGCGAACCTTCCTCTATCACGGCACCTAGATGCGTATGTACGGCATCTCCAAGCCAAGGGTTGCGATCTACGCCGCATCGCAATGGTCCGGCGCCGACTCGAACGGGTTGCGCACGACTGTCGCTTCTCCAAGCTCAACAAGATGTCAGCTGGTCCTATCGACCAGTGGCTCGTTCAGCAGGCCGACGCCGGCCTGGGTGCTGCAACGCGCAACTCGTACCGTGAGGCCCTGGTCTGCTTCGGGAACTGGTGCCGACGCACGCATCGGCTGACGCAGAACCCTTTCGCGGACGTTCCCCGTGCCGACCAGAACGCGGACCGGCGGCATCAACGTCGGGCGCTGACGGTGGCGGAATTGATTCGCCTTCTCAAAGTCGCCCGCCTGCGCCCGCTGGCAGAGCAGGGCCGCAAGATCATACCCGTTGAGGTCAAACCCGAACGTCCACCTCGAAGCCGGGCGACTTGGAAACGCGAGCCGCTCGACGTCGACAACATCGACGCGGCGATGGAGCGCGCGCGGGTGGGGCTGAAGGACAATCCCGATCTGATCGACCAGCTTGACCGTACCGGGCACGAGCGTGCCTTGATGTACAAGACGCTTGTGCTGACGGGCCTGAGGAAGGGTGAGCTGGCGTCGCTGACGCTAGGACAACTCGAGTTCGGCGGTCCCGTGGCTTACGCTGTCCTGAACGCCGCCGATGAAAAGAACCGTCAGGGCGCAAACATCCCCATTAGAGCGGACTTGGCGACCGAACTGTCAGCGTGGCTCGGCGAGCGACTCGGTCGGTTGCAGGAGTTTGCTCGTAGGAACGGCAAGCCGATACCGGTGCAACTGCCAGCGAAGACACGGTTGTTTGACGTACCGTCCGGGTTGACACGCATCTTCGACCGTGACCTGGCTGCTGCGGGCATCCCCAAACGTGACGAACGAAACCGTGTCGTCGATGTCCACGCTTTGCGAGTGACCTTCGGCACGCACCTGTGCGCCGCGGGCGTTCCGCTTCGTACGGCCCAAGCCGCGATGCGCCATTCCAAGCCTGAGCTGACCGCCAACGTCTACACCGATCCAAAGTTGCTCGACGTGGCAGGGGCCATCGACGCGCTTCCCGCCCTCGCGCTTGAAACTCAAGCCGCCGCGACCAGTGCGCCCCCAGCCTGAGCAAGGCCTGTAGCTCGCCACCAAGCGACCTCTCGACGGCCGCACCGGGCGACCGCGTATTGCGGCCGACGCAGGTCGAATAGCCGTCCCCGTATGCAAGACCGTAGCCAGTCGCCGCTCGACCTTCCAGTTACCTTGCACTAAACCTTCCACGTATGCGCGTCCATTCTGGTCAATCGTTGGCCGCCGGTGGCAAAACGACCGGGGTGTTGGCGGTTTGGGGAAGGACGGCAGGGTCGTCGTAACTATCGCCCACGTCAAGAGTTGGAGGTCGGTGTCACTCGTAGGCACTGCCTGTCAAAACAGCGGGTGATCGGATTCGAACCGACGACATTCACGTTGGCAACGTGACGGCAGTGGGTTCTAAGCCGCTAAGTACTATAGAGTTACGGCGCCGGGCAAGTCACCTTGCACTTTTCCTTCCGTTTGCGGGCGACGAAACTGCGCAACGACGGCGAAAAGATCTCGAAACAAGATCTTCCAGCCGGTCTCGGCGCGATCGTCCGCGTCGCCACGCTGCACCTCCAGACCCTGTTGGGCCTGTTGCAACCACGGACGACTGACCCAGCCGACAAGTGTAACCGATAGGCCCTTCGTGCGTCATCGGCGAAACATAGCTACGCCTCGGTTCCGGCGGCCCGCACCGCGTAGCGGCTCATACGTGGCGACGAGCGAATGACGTAGTTGAAAGGCGGCCAGGCGTGGGCTGCCACCAAGAGCCACAGCTCGGCCTTTCCAGCGGTCTCGGGCTCGACGTTCAAGCCGAGCGGATTCAAGCTTATTGTGCGATGCGAGGATTGGAGTTGATCGAGCTAGTCACCGACGCTGGCGTCTCTGGCGGAAAGCCGCTGGCGTCGCGTAACGGAGGGCAACGTCTTCTGTCCGTCATTCGTTCCGCGAAAGCCGGCGCGGTGATCATGCTGAAACTGGATCGGATGTTCCGCAATGCGGGCGACTGTCTCACGACGGTGGAACAATGGGAGCGGTCGGGTGTAGCGCTGCACATCATCGACCTGGGCGGCAACGCGATCGACACGACGTCCGCAGCCGGTCGCTTCATGCTGGTCGTCTTGGCTGGTGCCGCGGAGATGGAGCGGAACCTAACCCGGGAGCGAACCCGCTCGGCTATGG
>JADFRO010000006.1 GCA_022561255.1 Planctomycetota bacterium
TTCGGCGCCCACTATGTAGCTGCCGTCCGCTGACGTCAAACGGGGGGCCAAATGGTAAGGGAGAGAGAGCCTGCAGCACGCCATCGGAGGCTTAGATCCCCCCATTTTAAAATGTGAATCTGTCACTTCTCGGGAGGGCCTGTGCGTGGGCTGTTGGAAGTTGCGCAAATACCGCTTACGCCTTAAGTTGTACCTTCTGCGACATGGACCACAAGATGTTGTATAATTCTCTTTGACGCGTCGGCATACGCGGGGTAGAATTGAGGTTGCCCCTTAAGCGTGTCGAAACCCCGCCGAACTCCGATTCGGCGGCTTCATTCCGAGCAGATTCGAGTGCGAGAGGTGGGTCGGCTGAGGTAGGAGAGGGCGCTGGCAGCGGAGCGTTTCGAGTCTTCCGTGTTTGGTTAAAGTTAGGTATAATTCTTGAACCGGTGAACCCGCCGGTGGAGGCGTGGCGTTTTATGGCGGAGGTGTTGCTGAAGGATCGTGGCTTGGGTGTCAAGGAAGACACGCGGAAGTCGCAGTTGGGGTTCTCGAAAAACGCGGAGCGTGTTCTTCGGGCTCGATACCTGAAGAAAGACGAAGAGGGCCGTTGCACGGAATCTACGGCGGATTTGTTTCGGCGGGTTGCGAAAGCGGTTGCCGAAGCCGAAACAGCGTACGACCCTGATCCGGAAATCCGCAGCGAGTGGGAGGACCGCTTTTACTCGTTGATGGTCAGCCGGCGATTCATGCCGAACAGTCCGACTCTCATGAACGCCGGTCGAGAGATGGGCATGCTCAGTGCGTGCTTTGTGCTCCCGGTCGGGGACAGCATCAGCGAGATTTTCGACTCCATTAAGCACACGGCCTTAATCCAGAAAGCCGGGGGAGGTACCGGCTTTGCCTTCGACGAGTTGCGCCCCACCGGCGACTACATCAGCAGCTCCGGCGGGACGACGAGCGGACCCATCTCGTTCTGGCGCGCCTTTAGCGAGGCGACCAACGCGATTCAGCAAGGTGCGTTCCGCCGCGGCGCGAACATGGGGTTGATGTCCATCGACCATCCCGACATCTTGAAGTTCCTCTACGCCAAAGAGGATCTTTCGCAGTTCACGAACTACAACATCTCGGTGAAGGTGACCGACGCGTGGATGGAAAGTTTCCTGGAGGATCGCGAAGCGCCGCACGTTGTGCGAAATCCGCGCACAGGTCAACACTATCTCATTCCCAAAGACGTCTCGATTGGGGAATACGACATTCGGTCGCTCGTAAAGGTTGCCGAAGGTGAAGAGCTGTCCGTCGCGAAGTCGGGTGAGAGCCAGAATAGCAATGAAACCCAAGACCACCTTGCGCGCTCTTCGCTTGTCGACAACGAAACAGACCACCTTCCTATTCGTTTCTATTCTAGGGGCGACGTCTGGGACATCATTCTTAAGAACGCCCATCGCACCGGCGAGCCGGGCGTCGTCTACATCGACCGGATCAACGAGTACAACCCGACGCCCCACATCGGGCGGATGGAAGCGACCAACCCATGCGGCGAGCAGCCGCTGCTGCCGTACGAGGCGTGTAATCTTGGCAGCATCAACGTGGCTGCGTTCGTTAAGGAGACCGACAGCGGCGCCTTGGTTGTGGACTGGTCCAGCCTGCGCGAGGTGATTCAGGAGTCGATTCGCTTCCTCGACAACGTCATCGACGTCAATCGCTACCCGCTTCCTGAAATCGACACGATTTGCAAAAACAACCGCAAGATCGGTCTGGGGATTATGGGTTTTGCAGACACGCTCTACAAGCTCGGCATTGCCTACAACAGCGACGAGGGCGTCGAGTTCGGCGAGCGTTTGATGGCTTTCCTAAACGACGAGTCGCACGACTACAGTGAGAAACTTGCGAACGACCGTGGCTGTTTCCCCAATTGGAAGGGTAGCATTTACGACACGAAGTATCACCGCCCGATGCGTAATGCGACGTGCACAACCGTGGCACCGACCGGCACGATCAGCATCATCGCGGCCTGCTCCGGCGGCATTGAGCCGCTTTACAGTCTGGCCTTTGTGCGAAACGTCTTGAAAGGGCAGAGCGAAGGGCAGGGGCCGATGGTCGAGATCAATCCGATCTTCGAGGCCGTCGCGCGGCGGGAAAAACTACTCAGCGAGGGTCTGATGGAGCGACTAGCCACGGAGGGCACCCTCGCTAAGGTTTCAGGCGTCCCGGAGGAGATCAAGCGTGTGTTCGTCTGCGCGCACGACATCGCGCCGCGGTGGCACATGAAGATGCAGGCGGCGTTCCAGAAGCACTGCGACGCCTCCATATCCAAGACGATCAATTTCCCCGAGAGTGCGACGGTCGAGGAAGTCTCCGAGATCTACCGCCTTGCGTACGAGCTCGGCTGCAAGGGCGTGACCGTCTACCGCAACGGGTGCCGGAAGGACCAGCCCATGGCGCTGAAAGACGGCGATAAGGGGAAAGCCGCCCTCGCGAAGGCGGAGGTAGGCGAGGCGGCCTATAAGCCGCTCACGCCGGCCGTTCTGCCTGAGATTGCAAGCAGCATCCGCGTTCGCCAACTCACGCCGTTTGGTAACATGCACATCAACATCACCGTTGACCCGCAGACAGAACGAGAGATGGAGGTCTTCGCCCAACTTGGCAAAGGCGGCGACCTAGCCAACAGTGACCTGGAGGCAATCTGCCGGATGATCAGTCTGTGGCTACGTTCCGGTGGGAGTCTCAAGCTCGTTATCAACCAGTTGCACTCGATCGGTTCGAGCCTTCAGGTTTCGACCAAAGAGGGCAAGATTATGAGCCTGGGCGATGGGCTCGCTCGCGGATTGAAGCGGTACATGTGGGCGAAGTCGGAGCGAGGACTACGGTCCCTTTTGGTCGGTGACACCGGTGGTGAGCCCGCCGATCGGGCTGCGGCACCGAGCGGTTCCGGCGCCGGCGGAAACGGAAACCGTGGCGGGAACGGGAGCGGCGGTTCCAGTGAGCTGGTTGGGCGGAACGGTGGGAACGCGGGAGCGGCGACGGCCACCGCTCAAGACACGACAACGGCCGCCCCATCTCGCATGGATGCCCTCGGAATCCAGTGGCAGCAGGCACAGTTCAAGGTTCGTTGCCCAGATTGCCAGAGTCCGCTCCGATTTGCGGAAGGCTGCGTAACTTGTGATGGATGCGGGTTCTCCGAGTGCTAGAAACGGCAAAGTCCGGTAAAATTGCGATTTTTGTGCTGACTTTTGGGCCGCTGACGCTATAATTGCGATGTAGGCGAAAGTTCTTGGGTGCGGCGTGCCGATAGGACTTAACGCGCGGGCGTAATTTTTGGACCGAACCGGAGCCCACCGGGTTCGTAGGATGGATTCATAACGGAGGAATACCTGGCGGCTGAGTGGTTGGTAGTATCCGGCTTCTTTCCCCTCCGGAAAGCACCGTTTCGCCTTCGGGCGAGCGGTGCTTTCTTTTTGGTCACCGGCACCGGCGTCTGGAAGGCGGGCTGGTTGCGTCGTGATGCGTTGCCGGTATACTCACTTGGCTCCGTCCGTATTGGTAGATTGTCGGGCCGGCGGTCGCGGACGGCGGCGGGTTTGTTTTGGTTGAGATTGCGATGTCGGTGCGGATACGATTGAAACGAGTTGGTCGTCGCCATAGGCCGAGCTACCGCGTGGCGGTGGTTGACCGGCGGCGTGCGGCCAAGAGCAAGGTAATCGAGGAGCTGGGAAGTTACGATCCGATTTGCGAACAGGAGGACCGCAGAGTCGTCCTGAATCGTGAGCGAATCGAGTACTGGCTTAGCGTCGGCGCGACACCGAGTGCGGTCGTTAGCAGCCTGCTGAAAAAGCAGGGTATCGGCACCGGGTCGTCGTAAGACGGTCGGTGGCTGAACCGATGCGGATCGATGTGCTCACGCTTTTCCCCGAAGTGTTCGCGCCGTTCCTGTCCACAAGCATCGTAGGTCGGGCGGTAGAGCGCGGGCTGGTTTGCATTCGTTGCGTGAACTTTCGCGACTTTGCACACGACGCCCATCGATCGGTGGACGACAAGCCGTACGGCGGCGGCCCGGGCATGGTGCTGATGTGCCCGCCGATCGTCGAAGCGCTCGAAAGTCTCGATGCGGACGGCGGGGAGGGATCGCTGCGGATTTTGTTGACGCCACAGGGCGAGCGTCTTTCGCAGGCGATGGTTGGCGAGTTTGCCAAGCTGGCGCGGATCGTTTTGATCTGCGGCCACTACGAAGGTTTCGACGAGCGAATCCGAACGGTTACGGGAGCTCGTGAGGTCTCGATCGGTGATTACGTTCTGTCGGGCGGCGAGCCGGCGGCGATGGTGCTAATCGACGCGGTGGTTCGTCTTGTACCGGGCGTTTTGGGTGACCAGCAGTCGGTCGTAGAAGAGTCGTTCGCTGCGGGAACGTTGGAGTACCCGCAGTACACCCGGCCGCGTGAGTTTCGCGGTTTGCAAGTTCCGGACGTTCTGTTGTCGGGTGACCATGGCCGTATCGCGGCGTGGCGCCGGGAGCAGTCGGTTGATCGGACGCGACGCCGCCGCCCGGATTTGTTGGGCGAAGCGTAGAGTCGTTACAGAACGGTTTGACAGCCGTCCGACTCGCACCTTCGGCGGGCCGGGAGGGGTTGTGGGTTTTCGTTTGGAGTAGTGTGATGACTCAGCCGTTGGTCGAACTCGTAGAACAGCCTTACCTGAAGAAAGAGCCACCGCTGTTCCACGTCGGCGATACGGTCGACGTCAAAACGCGCATCGTGGAGGGGGAAAAGGAACGCGTCCAGGTTTTTAACGGCATCGTCATCGCACGACGGGGACGTGGAATTAACGAGGCATTCACCGTACGACGGATCGTCAGCAACGAGGGCGTCGAGCGAAAGTTTCTGGTACACTCTCCCAATGTTATCAGCGTGACCGTCCTACGTCGGGGACGGGTCCGTCGGGCTAAGCTTTATTTTCTACGCCATCGGGTCGGCAAGGCGCGTAAGCTTCGTGAACTTCGTGTTCATCAAAAGGCTTCTCCCGATCGCAAGCTGGCGACGTCGAGCGTCTAGCGATCATCTCCGTCTGGGCCGCCGCAGTGAGCGGTCGGCCGCACGCTATCTCAAGCAACGTCGGTGGCGAATCCTCGCGCGAAACTATCGCTGTGCCGCAGGCGAGATCGATCTGATCGCGGTTGACGGCGGGTCGATCGTTTTCGTGGAGGTCAAGACACAAACCCGAGAAGACGTTCGCGGTGGCGCCGTTCCCGTTCACCCCACTCAGCAGGACCGCATCGGTCGTGCGGCGCGAATCTTTCTGGCCGCATCCGGACTCGACGATCGGTCGTGCCGCTTTGACGTTATCGTCGTGTCGTGGCCTGCGCGCGGCGGTCCGCGAATCCAGCACGTTGAGGACGCGTTTCATCCACGAGGAACGTAGTGCCGTTTCTAGAAAGCTTGTACCACATTCCCGCTTGTCCGCTCCCTCACGGTCGCGGCTCGGAACGCTGGAACCGTCCGCAACACGGTGCAGTAGAAACTCATGGAACCTTTTTGGAAACGGCAGTAGTTCGACCAGAAGCGTAGCTCCACATGAGTCTGATCGATTCCCACGCGCATCTGACGTTTCCTGAACTCTTCGGGCAAGTCGATGACGTGCTCGCTCGCAGCAGCGAGGCTGGTGTCGATCGGATCATCACCGTCGGAACGGATCTTTCCGATGCGCGACGGGCGATCGAACTGGCCGAGCGTTATCCGTCACAGGTTCGAGCGACGGTAGGGTTCCATCCGCATGAGGCTGCGAAGGTGTCGGACGTCGACATGCGGTCGATGGAGGAGCTTTGGCGGTCCTCCTCGGTGGTTGCGTGTGGAGAGATGGGTCTCGATTACCACTACGACTTCGCGGATCGTGACGTCCAGCGCTTTGTCTTTTCGCGCCAACTTGAACTGGCCTCGCCCGTCGGCAAAGTGATCGTGATCCACAGCCGCGAGGCGTTCGACGACGTGGTGCCGATTCTTGTCGAGCATGGCTACCGGGACCGCCCGGTGGTCTTTCATTGCTTTACGGGTTCACAGGTTGAGGCGGATCTTGTGGCGGCGCATGGCTGGCGGATATCGTTTACCGGAGTGGTGACATTTCCCAAGTCCGCAGAGCTGCAGCAAATCGCCAAGGGGTATCCGGCTCAAGAGTTGATGGTGGAGACGGACGCGCCGTATCTTTCGCCAGTACCTGTTCGCAACAAGAGGCCCAACGAGCCGGCGCATGTCGTGCATACCGCTCGGTTTCTGGCGGAGTTGCGCGGCGTCGCGTACGAAGAACTCGTCGAGCAGTCGGCGAAGAATACGCGCGTGTTCTTCGGACTTCTCTGAAAAGTCGTGCGCCGTCTCGTGTCCGCGTGAATCGTAGCGTCGCGCGGGGGAAAGCCCGCGGCTCGGGGCGCATGAGCGGTAGGTGCTCGAATCTTGACAACCAGCGCAAGCGTTACAGAATCGGGGCTCGAGCGTTCGCCGCATGGCTGAAGCTGTGGGGTGGTATTTGAATCGGGAGTCTTACGGAGAGTTCTTGTGAAGATGAAACGATACGCGATCAGCGGTCTTTCGATTGTGGGTGGTGTGGTTGTTGTGATGATGGCTCTGTGGACGGCGCCGGCTGCCGATGCGCACTGTCAGGTGCCGTGCGGAATCTATGACGACGCGGCCCGCGTTGCACAATTGCGGGAAGATGCGACGACGATCGAGAAGGCGATCGCCAACATCGTGGAGCTATCTGGTAAGCATGGCGCACAGTCGTTCAATCAGGCGACACGGTGGGTGTCAACCAAAGAGGCGCACGCGTCGCATATTATCGAGGTCGTGGCGCAGTACTTCCTGACGCAAAAGGTCAAACCGGTTGCAGCCGGGGCGGACGGATACGACGGTTATCTCAAGAAACTTGCGGACCACCACGCCGTAATGTCGGCGGCCATGAAGACCAAACAGAACGCGGACGCCAAGTACGTCGATGCACTTCGACGAGCGATTGACGCACTTGCAGCGCATTACAAGTAGCCAGCAAGGAGTTGCGATGAGCGCGAAGCGTAAGACGTCGATCGAGCGCCGGATTCTGGAGCGGTTGCTCTCGATTCCCACGGCTCCGTTCGCGGAGCATCAGGTGATCGAGCACATCGACCAGTTCTGCGCCGCGCGCAAGAACATCAGCCTTACGCGCGACCGAGCGGGGAACCTGCTTGCTCGCGTGCGTGTGGGTCGGCGAACGATCAAACGTCCGGTTTGCATCACGGCGCATCTGGATCATCCGGGGTTCGTGGCTGATCGCATGGTTGGCAAGCGGCTGCGAGCGTTCTGGCGCGGTGGCGTACCGCGGGAGTATTTCGTAGGCAGCGGCGTGCGATTCGACGTCGCGGGTCGCTGGGTCAAGGGGCGAATCCGCTCCGTCAAGACGGTGAACCGCGACGGGCAGCGCCGTGTCGACACCGCCATGATCGAAGTGGCGGCGCCCGTACCTGCCGGGTCGATCGGCATGTGGGACTTCGGCGGGCCGACGGTTCGAGGCAGTCGAATTCACGCGCGGGCCTGCGACGACCTGGCGGGCGCAGCAGCCATGCTTTGTGCGATGGACGAACTGGCTCGCACACGAGAAAGCTGCGACGCGTATTTTCTCTTTTCTCGCGCGGAGGAGGTCGGGTTCATCGGGGCGATCGCCGCCTGTCGCTTGAAAACCATTCCTCAGAAATGCTTCGTGGTGGCGATGGAGACGAGCTCGGAGCGGGCGGATGCGAAGATGGGCGACGGTCCGATCCTTCGTGTGGGCGATCGGGCGACGACGTTCACCCACGAGGCGACGGCGCATTGTCATCGGATCGCGCGGGAGTTGGAGCGCTCGGACAGGCGATTTAAGTATCAGCGCAAGCTCATGGACGGGGGCACGTGCGAGTCATCGGCCTACTGCAGGTTGGGTTACGAGGCGACGGGGCTTTGCGTTGCCCTGGGCAATTACCACAACGTCGACGTCAAGCGAAGGAAACTCGGGATGGAGTACATCGACCTGGACGACTTCGATAATGTCGTGAAATGGTTCGTCGAGCTAGGGCGTACGCCTCGCCCCTATTCGGGTCGAGATGTGGCGCTGGACGAGCGACTCAAGCAGCTTGAGTCTTCCTATAAGTCACTTCTGCGCTCGACCGTTGGGAAGCCCCGCTGATTGCGGGCGCCGGCTTTTCAACTCGTGGAGAACCTGATGTATCGAAAGATGAATCGAGTCGGCGTGTGTTCGATGGTGGTTGCGATGGGCGCAGTGTCGACGCCGATTGCGCGGTCCGCCGGCGACGGCTTGTCGACCCTACCAGCCGCACCCACGGGCGTTCCGCAAGCCTGGCTTACCAAGGCGGAGCGAACGGGTTTTCAGCAGACGTCGCGGTACGCTGCAACGGTGGCCTATTGTCGCCGGCTGGCGGCAGCGTCGGATTGGATTCACTTCGAGTCCTTCGGCGTGAGCGGCGAAGGTCGTGATCTTCCCCTGCTGATAGCGTCCAGCGATGGGGCGTTCGAACCGGCGCAAGCCAAGGCGACGAACAAGCCGATCGTGCTCGTTCAAAACTGCATCCATGCGGGTGAGTGCGGCGGTAAGGATGCGTCGCTGATGTTGCTGCGCGACATAGCGGTCACGAAGACTCAGAAGGATCTTCTGGACGGCGCGATCTTACTTGTGATTCCGATCTTCAATGTGGACGGTCACGAGCGGTTCAGCGCGTACTCGCGAATCAATCAGAACGGTCCGAAGGAAAAAGGCTGGCGGGTGACGTCGCGCAATCTAAACTTGAATCGCGATTATACGAAGGCTGATACGGTCGAAATGCGGGCGTGGCTTTCGCTTTGGAACAGGTGGCAGCCGGACCTGCACATCGACAACCACACGACCAACGGCGGCGACTGGCAGTACGACGTGTTGCTGGCGTGGGAGCTGCACGAGGCTGCCTCGCCGCCGATCGTGCGTTGGCTTCGCGACGTCCTGGAGCCCAGCGTTCTGCCGGCGTTGGAGGCGGACGGGCACGTCACGATGATTTACTTCAATCTCGTCGATTCGAAGGATCTGTCGAAGGGCGTGCGGTCACCGGCGTTTGGCCCGCGATTTGCGACCGGATACGCGGCTGTTCGCAATCGCCCGTCGATTCTCGTCGAGACGCACATGCTCAAACCGTACGAGCGGCGGGTGATGGCGCATTACAACGTGATGCGCCGAACGCTGGAACTCGTCAATCGCAGCGGGGCATCGCTTCGTGAAGCGGTTCGTTTGGGTGATGCGGAGGCCAGCCGGATCGGAGCTACGTACGATCCGAAGGCGCGTTTTCCGATTTCCGTGCGCAGTTCGGATACAGCGACGCCGCTGACGTTTCGCGGGTTTGCGCATCACACCGAGCCGAGCGACATATCGGGCGGGAGTCGCGTGGTCTACGATCGCGCGACGCTCGCCAATGTTGAAACCATCTGGTTCAGAGATACGCAGATAGACAAGTCCATTGCGCCTCCGCTGGCCTACGTCATCCCGCCGCAGTGGGCGGATGTGATCGAGATCGTTTTGGCACACGGTCTGCGCATCAAGCGGCTCGTTGAGCCCGTGACGACGGAGGTTCAGCGCTACCGGTTGCACGATCCGAAGTTCGCGCGCCGTCCGTTCGAGGGGAGGTTTCGCGTGTCGTTCGACGTTGAACAGGAGAGTTCACGCGTTGTGCTGCCGGCTGGGTCCGTGATCGTGCCACTGGATCAACCGGGATCGCGTTTGGCTATCCATCTGCTGGAGCCCGCGGCGCCGGATTCGCTGGCTGCGTGGGGGTTCTTCAACGCCGTGTTCGAGCAAAAAGTGTACGCAGGATCATACGCCTTGGAATCGATCGCCCGCGAGATGCTCGCCGCAGACCCGAAACTTCGTGAGGAATTCGAGGCCAAGTTGGCTGAGGATGCGGAGTTCGCAGGGAGTTCGCGCGCTCGGCTGGAGTTTTTCTACCGGCGATCGCCGTACTGGGATGAGGCTATGGGGAGGTATCCGGTCGTGCGTCTTACGAACAGAGAAGAAGTTACGAAGGTCTACGAGAAGGCAGCGGATGGAAAAGACGTGCGACCGTGAGGGAGCGGATATGTAAGCTAAGCCGCGGTCTTCCGACTCGTAAAGGGTGGCTTCTTGGGTTCCGTCGTCCGCGCGGGCTGAAGCCCGCGGCTCAGAAAGAGTTCGCTACGAACTCTTCGCTACGAACTCATCGAGACCGTGTCGTCCTACCTTGGGGCGCGCTCCGTTGAGCGTTATGTGGCTGTCTGAATGTTGAGGGTTGACCGCCGCTGCCGCAACGGAATACTCTCGGGCTGTGGCGCCGGTAGCTCAGGTGGATAGAGCATCGGATTTCTAATCCGAATGTCGCAGGTTCGAGTCCTGCCCGGCGCGTTGTAAACAAAGAACTTATGAGCGTTGTGATCATCGTTGTTCCTCTGCGTATGCTATACGTATGCTATTGGGGTACCCTGAGACCGAAGACCTGGAGGAACGTGCTATGAACCGTCAGATCGTCGCTCTACTCGCACTTGTCGTTGGTGGCGTCCTCGGCTGGAGCGTGGGGTTTCTCACGTTCAACGACCGTCTCCGCGCCGTGGATGGATTAAGAACCGACATCGCTCAACTCGAAACGCGCGCGGCGACCGCATCTGGGCAACTAGATGAAGCGGCAGAACGCGCCGACATCGCCGAGGCGGACGCGCAGGAGTCCGGGCGTGCTGCGCAGGCTTTGCAAATGCAGCTCAACGACACGCGAGCCCGCCTCGAACAAAACGCGGACTTCGACGCGTTGAAAATCCCCAAGACGTGGCTCGCCGACTTTTCACCAGAGGACTATTCGCGTAACTACATCGCCGAGGCTTCGGACCTCTACAACTCTACCTGCAAGGGAATGTCGACAACGCCAACGGACTTCGGTGAATACACGCGTAGCGTTCGAACCCAAATGACCGAGGCAATTCGTGTCGTCGGCTACAGCGAGTACGACACAGATTGCATCCGCCACGCCCTTAGCTTCGCCATTCTCTTCCCCAAGCCGCTGATCCTCGAAAATCGGATCGTATCCGACGCGGAACTTTTCACGCAGATCGCCGAAGAAGCGACCGCGGCGCGGGCGACGTCAACGACACCAGGCGACAGGTTCTAGCGAAGGGCGAGCTTCTGCAGAAACGTTCTGTCGTCGTTGACGTACGAAACGCCGGGAACGTTAGGGTTGTCCGCGCCAAGGATATGAGTTCCGCCGATCATCAAATTCTTGGTATCGCATCGGTATGTAGTTTAAAGCCTGGAAACCAAGAGCGCAAACGGTCCGGATGGCGCCATGAGTAGGAGGAGAAAGGCTTGGCTGCCCTATTCGAATGCCGCGGCCGCCAGCCATCCGATGACATCGAACGTCGAGGAATCGCGCGGGGTAAAGCCCGCGACTCGGAACACGTACAGGTCAGATGCTCCAACCTGCCTCCTTACGGCGCCGGCATTTCCGTCGGTACATCCTTCAGACGCCGCGTTCGTGTGCGCGAAAATGTTTCGCTCGAACAAACGCAGGAAACATTCCCCAGTTGGGTGCGCAGTTCGGGGACTATTCCCCGACTGTCCGCGTGGGGCGCGGTTGTCTTCGCGCGGGGAATCGTCGACCATGGCTCGTGAGAGCTGATAATCACGATTTTCTTAGTATTCACCTTCTTTGGCACCGTCATTGCTTATAGGACTGGCAGGCAGCCGGGACGCAACGAAGCGTTGGCGGGACGCGGCGTCTCGGCTCCCCTACTTGTTTGAAGGAGATTTGACTGAGGGAATCTGGAGGAGTTTGTTTAACGGCGACCCTGGCGGGGGTGTCGCCTTAAACGCGGCCGATGTGTTCTACGCGGACACGTCGGCCGCGATCATTTTGGGCTTCGCGATGCCCATCGTTATTCGACCGTTCCTGGATGTCGATGCCCGGACGGTCGCGACCCGCACGTCGTCTCGATTCGCAAGAAAACCTCTGTCCTTTCGACTGATGTTCCTCAGGTATCTCGCGCCGCGTGCTGGATAGAGCACTCCCCGTATTCAAGTGCCGAGTCCGTCGTTCTTAGAGCAAGATCGAACGCGGATCATTCACGCGGGCTGAAGCCCGCGACTCAGGTCGCTGCCGGAAGCGAGCGATTCGCCGCTTCGCTGGCGGTTTCGCGGTGGTCGAGCTATATTAGCGCGACCGGCACGCATCGCCGGGGGTGCCGAGGACAGGCGATTTGTGCCCGTTATTACGGCGGAGCGGTTCGGGCTGTCCGCGAGACAACTGCATTTACCCTACGCGTAAACGAGGAATCGCCAACGCACCATGTCGCTCGTACCCGCCGAAGTGGAACTCAACGAGGACGAGCGAACGCTGATCGAGGCGGTGCGCGACTTTTCGCGTAAAGAGCTTCTTGCGCGTGACGGGGCGTGGGATCGCGGCGAGTCGTCGGTTGGAGACGTGCTTGGGCAACTCGCCGAGATGGGGTTGCTGGGGCTTCTGGTGCCGCAGAAATACGGCGGGCTGGGGTGTGACTATCGCACGTACGCCGCGATTCTCCACGAGATCGCCACCTGCTCCGCAGCGGCCGCGGTGACGGTTTCGGTTCACGGCTTGGTGTGTGGGATCGTCGATCGCTTCGTGGCAGAGCCCGTGAGAACCGAGCTGCTTTCACACTGGGCCCAGGTCGATCACTTCGGTGCGTTTGCGCTATCCGAGGCCGGTGCAGGGAGCGACGCAGCCTCGGTGAAGACGACCGCGACGCCCGTCGACGGCGGCTATCACCTCAACGGCGAGAAGATGTGGGTTACCAACGGGTTGAGCGCCGGTTGGTTCTTCGTCTTGGCTCGCGTTCGCGGGGCGTCTGAGGGCAGGGAGTTTTGCGCGTTCATGGTGGACGGTCGCTCGCCGGGTTTGTCGCGAACGGAGATCAAGGGAAAGATGGGGATCCGCGGTAGCGAGACCGCGGTGATCGACTTCGCCGACGTTTTCGTTCCGCAGACGCACCTCGTGGGCAAACCTGGCGAGGGGATGCGGGTTTGCCTGGCGAGTTTGGGGTACGGTCGAATTGGTATCGCCGCACAGGCGACGGGAATCGGCGAGGCGTGCCTGACCGAAATGATTAGCTACGCACGTCAGCGCGAGCAGTTCGGTCGGCCCATCGGAACTTTCGGCGCCGTCGCCGGGATGATCGCGGATAGCGTTGTCGATCTGGAAGCGGCGAAAGCGCTCGTGTGGCAAGCGGCGTCCGGGGCCGACGGGGGTGGGTTGGATCGCAGCGCGACGTCGATGGCTAAGCTGTATGCATCGGAGGCGGCGAACAGGATTGCGTATCGTGCGGTGCAAGTTCACGGGGGATCGGGATACGTCAACGAGTGTCGTGTGGAGAGGCTTTATCGCGATGCGCGGATCACCACGATCTACGAAGGTACGAGTGAGATTCAACGGATGGTGATCGCGCGCGAACTGGGCGAGGCGTGACCTGTCCAACGATCTGCAGTATGATGATCGGTGTGGCTTCGAGGCGGTTTCGGGGTTTGACGTGACGCCTACGGGCTGGTTGCTCATCGCAAGGGACGGTGAATGAACTTCGAACTTCCAGACGATCTGGTCGCTCTGCAGGACATGGCCAAGCGGTTTGCGGCAGAGCACATCGCTCCCAACGCGCGCCAGTGGGATCGCGAGGCGGACATTCCGCGTGAGGTCGTTGCCAAGTTGGCGGGACTCGGGTTTCTCGGCGTTTTTACGCCGACGGAGTACGGCGGGGTTGGCCTGGGCGATCTCGGCGCTTCCGTCTTGATGGAGGAGATTGCCCGACACTGCGGCGCGACCGCGTTGATGTTGGACGCGCACAACGCCCTTTGCTCCGCCCACATCATTCGCGCCGCCAGTGATGAACAGAAGGCGAAGTACCTGCCCGATCTTGCAGCGGGGAAGTATCTCGGCGCTTGGGCCTTGTCGGAACCGGGTTGCGGAAGCGATGCGGCTGCCCTGACAACTACGGCTACGCTTGACGGCGATCACTGGGTGCTCAACGGTGCGAAGCAGTGGATCACCAACGGTCATTACGCCGGCGTGTACGTTGTGATGGCCAAGACCACACCCGACGGTGGCGCGAAGGGCATCAGCGCGTTTCTGGTCGAGCGTGACACGTCCGGATTCCTGATCGGTCCCAAAGAGGACAAAATGGGTATGCGTGCGTCGGACACGGTGGGGCTGACGTTCGACGCTTGCCGGATTCCCAAGGGGAACCTTTGCGGAGAACTGAACGGCGGCTTCATCGATGCGATGAAAGTGCTCGAGCGCGGGCGCATCACGATCTCTGCCATAGCGGTTGGGCTGGCTCGCGGCGCGCTCGAAGAGTCACTCTCCTATGCCAAGCAGCGGACCGCGTTTGGCAAGCCGATCTTTGAACACCAGGCGATTCAGTTCATGCTGGCAGACATGGCCATGGAGATTGACGCGGCGCGACTGCTGACGCGAAAGGCGGGGATTTTGTCCGATGCGGGCAAGCCCAGCAACATTGAGGCGTCGGTTGCCAAGCTGTTTTCCAGCGAGATGGCTACGCGTGCATGTCTGAACGGGATACAGATTCATGGCGGCAACGGGTACACCAAAGAGGTGCCCGTGGAGCGGTACATGCGCGACGCCAAGCTTTGCGAAATCGGTGAGGGATCAAGTCAGATACAGCGCATGGTGATCGCTCGCCACGTGCTGGAACTGTAGAGGGGCGTCGCATGGACTTCGATCTTGACGACGATCATCGGTTGCTCGCCGATCAAGTCCGCACCTTCGCGTTTAAGGAAGTGGCCAAAGGTGCCGCCCAGCGTGACGTTGAAGCGTCGATGCCCGACGAGCTCCGTGCTCAACTGGCTGCGTTGGGTTTGTTTGGCATCGCGATTCCGGAAGAGTATGGCGGGGCCGGACTCGGGGCCGTCGCGTCGTCGATCGTTGTCGAAGAGATCTCCAAGGCGTGCGCGGGTACCGGAGTGCTGATCAGCGCGCATGGATCGCTCTGTGCTGAGCCCATCCAGATTTTCGGTACAAGCGATCAGAAGAAAAAGTATCTTCCGTCGCTCGCGTCCGGTGAGACGATCGGTTGTCTTTCACTGACCGAACCGGGCAGCGGTAGCGATGCGGGTGCGGCTACGTGTCGGGCGGTGCTTAAGGACGACGGCTGGCACATCGACGGAACGAAGATCTTCGTAACCAACGGACGGGAAGCGGGCGTGATGGTCTTGATCGCGGTAACCGATCCTGAAGAGCCCAAGCGCCGACTGAGTGCGTTCATCGTCGAGAAGTCCGCTCCCGGTCTTCGGGTTGGAAAGTTGGAGAAAAAGCTGGGCATTCGGTGTTCGTCGACGGCCGAGTTCATCTTTGAGGACTGCATCGTTCCGAAGGATGCTCTCTTGGGCGAGCGGGGGCGTGGAATGCGTGTGGCGCTCACGACGCTCAACGGCGGGCGGATCGGTATTGCTGCTCAGGCGTTGGGAATCGCCCAGGCGTGTTTGTATGAGTCGACGCGTTACGCGCGAACGCGCGTGCAGTTCAATCAACCGATCGGAAAGTTTCAGGCCATCCAGTCGAAAATTGCCGACATGGTCGTCGGAATCGAGGCGGCGCGAGCGCTTGTGTATCGAGCGGCGTGGTGCAAGGACACGGGGCGGGATTATGTTCAGGCGGCGGCGATGGCCAAGCTGTTTGCCAGTGAGCTGTGTTCCAAGGCTGCCAACCACGCGATACAGGTCTTCGGCGGTTACGGTTACTGCGCGGACTATCCCGTCGAGCGGTTCCTTCGTGACGCGAAGATCACCGAACTTTACGAGGGAACGAGCGAGATTCATCGACTGGTGATCGCACGGTCGCTTGTGCAGTAATCGCAGAGTGTAACGGGGTGCATTTGACGGACGAGAGAATCATGCTTATCGCAGTGATTGAGCAACATCGCCAGGGAATCGAGACGCTGTGTCGGCGTTTTCACGTCGCGCGATTGGAAATCTTCGGCTCGGCGGCGGATGGAACCTTCGATCCCGCCCATAGCGACGTGGATTTCCTGGTAGAGTTCCAGCGCCTGGAGCCCGGTCCTCTTGCCGACGCCTATTTTGGTTTACTCGCTGCGCTTGAAGGGATGTTTCAGCGGAAGGTGGATCTGGTGACGCTCAAAGCAATCAGGAACCCGTACTTTTTGCGAGGCGTGAACGAGACACGGCGACTTCTTTATGCCGCATGATCCGATCAAACTCTTCCACGACATCGCGGATGCGGCGGAGTTCGTCCTCCAGCAGACCCGCGAGTGATCTCTTGACGAGTACGAACAGACCCGGCTGGTTCGCGATGCGGTCGAAAGGAACTTTATTGTCATTGGTGAGGCACTCAGTCGCTTAACGCGCACCGATCCAGTCGCGGCGCGAAGTCTTGGCGATTTTCCACAGATGATCGCCTTTCGCAACATCGTCGTGCATGGATATGAGGCGATCGACGACGCCATCGTCTGGGGAATCATTGAAAATGAAGTGCCCCGACTGCTTAATGCGGCCCGGGCGGTGATGGATGAGTGAATGTTGGATGGGCATCACCGAGGGGATCACGTGGGCGAGCCTGATTGACTGCCATCGAGGTGGAGCATGAAGAAACAGTTGATTGTGATCGGCGCGGGAACGATGGGGCGCGGGATTGCGCAGGTTTTTGCGCAGGCGGGTTTTGATGTTTGTTTGACCGATGCCGCACCGGCCGCACTCGATTCCGCTCAGGCGCACATCCACAAGATGCTCGATCGCGCCGTCGAAAAAGGTAAGCTTGGTGCGGGTGAGGCGACCGCAGCGAAAGAGCGAATTCGCACTGTCGCATCGCTGTCGCAGACTCCGTCCGCATCGTTGATCATCGAGGCGGCTACGGAGAAGCCTCAGATCAAGACCGAAATTCTCAAGGCTGCTCAGAATCACCTGACTGATGACGGTATTCTGGCGACGAACACGTCGAGCATCAGCATTACGCAGCTCGCGGCGGCGACGGACCACCCGGACCGTTTTATTGGAATGCACTTTTTCAATCCGGTACCGCTGATGAAGCTCGTCGAGGTCGTTCGCGGATTGGAGACGAGTGATGAGACGGTCAAGCGAGCGGTCGCTCTGGCGGAGTCCACGGGAAAGACGCCGATCTGTTGCAACGATCACCCGGGCTTCGTGTCCAACCGCGTCTTGATGCCCATGATCAATGAGGCGATCTTTTGTTTGCAAGACGGTGTGGCCGAGCCGGACGCGATCGATGGTATCATGAAGCTGGGGATGAACCACCCGATGGGGCCGCTCGCGCTGGCGGATCTGATCGGACTGGACGTCTGCCTGTTTATCCTGGAAGTTCTGCATCGTGATCTTGGTGAGGATCGTTACCGCCCCTGTCCGATGCTGCGTAAGCTCGTGCAAGCGGGGCGGCTTGGTCGAAAGTCGAAACATGGCTTCTTCCGTTACGAATAGAACGCTCGTCGCGCTGGAGACCAAGGGGTCGCATGCGACGATAACTTTCGCGACCGAGGATGCGTTGAACATCCTCTCCGCAAGCGTGCTTCACACGCTCGGCGCGACGGTCGCCAGGGTTCGCAAAGACCCGGCCATCCGAACGACGACGATTCGCGCGGACGGCAGGGTTTTCATCGCCGGTGCGGACATTCATGAGATGGCTTCGTTCTCCGTGGACCAGGCGCGGGAATATGCGGCGTTGGGGCAGGGCGTGATGGCTGACATCGCTTCCTTGCCGTCGATTACGGTTGCGGCGATTCAGGGCGCGGCGCTGGGCGGCGGGCTCGAGCTTGCCCTGGCGTGCGACTTTCGCATCGCGGTAAAAACCGCCAAGCTCGGTATGCCGGAGGTTTCCTTGGGATTGATCCCCGGATGGGGCGGCATTGGTCGACTGACGAAACTGATCGGCATCGGCCGGGCGAAGAGACTCTTCTTGAGTGCGACGCCGGCTTCGGCGGATACGGCTATGGGATGGGGTCTTATCGACGAGGTGGTCAACTCGTCGGAAGATTTGCTGGTGAGAGTTCCGGCGTTTTGCGAGTCGTTCTACCGAGCGGGGCCTCGCGCCGTGGTGCTGGCCAAGCGAGCGTCACGCGATTTCGACGATGCGGGTGCCTTCGCGGAGTGCTTCGAGGATCGTGAGAGTCGTGAAGGTATGAAAGCGTTTATCGAAAAGCGACCCGCCCGTTGGATGGAGTAAGCGTGCCATGAGTTCACGAACGTCAGCGGATCCATCAGCGCAGCCGGACAGCGCCGTCGATACAAAACCCTTTGTGGAGCCGGCTGACCTGGGCACGTTTGATCCGGCGAAGTCGCTGGGATCGCCCGGCTCGTTTCCCTACACGCGCGGCCCGCACCGCACAATGTATCGCGACCGTCTTTGGACGATGCGCCAATTCGCAGGGTTCGGATCGGCGGAGGACACCAACGAACGTTTCAAATATTTGCTCAGCCACGGACAGACGGGGCTGAGCACCGCGTTTGATCTGCCCACACTAATGGGACGCGACAGCGACGACCCCTTGGCGTTGGGAGAGGTTGGCCGTTGCGGCGTGGCTATCGCTTCGCTGGCGGACATGCGCCGCCTGTTCGACGGGATCCATCTCGGCGAGGTCAGCACGAGCATGACGATCAACGCACCGGCAGCGATCCTGCTGGCGTTTTACGTGGCCGTCGGGCAGGAGCAGGGCGTTCCGCTCGACAAGCTTCGGGGAACGCTTCAAAACGACATCCTCAAGGAGTTCCACGCACAGAACGAGTACGTTTTTCCACCGGCGCCCAGTGTCGGTTTGGTTGTCGACACGATCGAGTATTGCACGCAGAACATGCCGCAGTGGAATACGGTGAGCGTCAGCGGTTATCACATTCGCGAGGCGGGTGCGACGGCCGCCCAGGAACTCGCCTTCACGCTGGCCGATGGGATTGCCTACGTGGAACTGTCGATCCAGCGCGGGCTGGACGTCGACGCCTTCGCGCCGCGGCTGAGCTTTTTCTTTGACCTACACAGCGATTTCTTCGAGGAGATCGCCAAGCTTCGTGCGGCGCGGCGGATATGGGCTCACGTGATGCGCGATCGGTTCGGTGCAAAGAGCGAACGAAGTTGGCTTTTGCGGATGCACTGCCAGACAGCCGGCGTGACGCTCACCGAGCAGCAGCCCATGAACAACGTCGTGAGGGTCGCGTTTCAGGCGCTGGCCGGTGTGCTCGGTGGAACGCAGTCTTTGCACACCAACAGCATGGACGAGACGCTCGCCCTGCCCACGCAGGAGTCGGCCAAGCTCGCCCTGCGTACGCAGCAGATTATCGCCCACGAGTCCAACGTTACCCAAACCGTCGATCCGCTGGGGGGCAGCTATTTCGTCGAGAAGATGACCAACGAGATCGAGGCGAGCGCATACGCAATCTTCGATCAGATCGAGGGTATGGGCGGCGTGCTCAAGGCGATCGACCGCGGTTACTTCCGCCGGGTTATTGCTGAATCGGCCCTCGCGGAGCAAAAGCGCCTGGATCGCGGCGAGCAGAAGATCGTCGGCGTTACGGATTTCGTTGAGGACGGTTCGTCCGGCGTCGACATTCTTCAGATATCGCAGGAGACGGAAGACGCCCAGATCAAACGGTTGACCGCGCTCAAGAAGTCGCGCGACCCAGCGCGACATCAGGCGTCGTTGGAACGTCTGGGCAGCGATGCTCAGCAGGGTAAGAACGTCATGCCTGCGCTGGTCGAGGCGGCCAAGGCGGACGCCACGGTGGGCGAGATGATGACCACCATGAAAAGTGTTTTCGGCAGTTACGACGGCGGTCCGGAATGGTAACGACAGCACGCTCAACGGAGCAATCAAAGCCCGCCGAATCCACGACGCCAGCGATTCGTATGCTTCTCGCCAAGATTGGGCTGGACGGTCACGATCGCGGTGTCAAAGTTCTGGCACGATCGTTTCGCGACGCCGGGATCGACGTGATCTATACGGGGCTATGGCAGACGTGCGAGGCGACGATGAAGGCTGCGTTGCAGGAGGACGTTGACGTCGTCGGCGTCAGTCTGCTCTCGGCTGCCCACCTGACGGTGATGCCCGAGATCGTTCGTATTCGCAAGGAGCTGCGGATCGAGCAAATACCCGTGGTGCTGGGGGGAATCGTCCCGGAAGCGGACCATCCCAAGCTGAAGGAAATGGGCATCGCAGCCGTGTTCAACCCCGGGTCCGCGATCGATCGGATCATCGAAACGATCCGTGAGCTTGCCCATCGGCGCGACGCCGATACGCCGGCTCAAATGCAATCCGGCTACAAGGCGAAGGACGTTTGTGCATTGGCCAAGATGCTTACGGCTGTGCAGCGCGGCGATGATCTGGGCGATTGGCGTCCGCCGTCGGGGAGGGCGAACGTCGTGGGTGTGACCGGCGCTCCCGGCGTCGGAAAGAGTTCTTTCATTGCCAGGATAGCGCAATCGCTCCATGACCAAGGAGCGCGCGTGGCGGTCGTGGCCATTGATCCGAGCAGCCCGGTTACCGGTGGGGCGCTTCTGGGTGATCGACTTCGTATGATGCGCGGTGCCGGCGATTTCTTCGTGCGTAGCCTATCATCGGGCCTCGCTCCGGGTGGACTCGCTGTGAACTGTAAAGAAGTCGTCGACGTTTTGAACGGATTCGGGTTTGACTACATTCTCGTGGAAACCGTCGGCGCAGGGCAGGGAGAAGTGGCGATTGGCGAACTGGCTGATCGAACGATTCTTCTGCTCATGCCCGATAGCGGCGACGCCGTCCAGTTTTCCAAGGCGGGGATCATGGAGATCGCGGATGCGTTCGTGCTCAACAAGTGTGATCTAGCCGGTGCGGACGCCACAGAAGCGCAGTTGCTCAGCGCCGTGGGTGACGATAGGCCGCTGTTCAAGATCAGCACCATCCGCGATCAGGGCATCGGCGCCGTTGTGGATTGGGTTAGGTTGGCGTAAGTTCTTGCGGAGGGTCAGGCGCGGGCCGCGCCCTTTCAGTCGAACCAACAGCTTCGCACAGCCGAACCGCCTGCACCGTTTCTTGCACGTCGTGAACTCGAAGGATCGCCGCACCGGCGGCGGCGGCTAGGACTGCGCACGCGAGTGATCCGGCCCTGCGCTCTTTGGGATCATCTACGCAGAGGACACTTCCCAAGAACCGCTTACGCGAAGCTCCTACGAGTACGGGGTGTCCCAGAGCAACGAAGCGGTCGATGTGTCGCAGCAGCAGTAGGTTGTCCTCGACGCGTTTTCCGAAGCCAAGGCCCGGATCGAGAATGATGCATGACGGGTCGATGCCGCATGCGACGGCGTGATCCCGACGCTCGCAGAGGAACGCCTGAACCTCACCCACCACGTCGTCGTAGTGTGGACCGCCGTCACGCTGCATCGTTTCCGACGTTCCGCGCCGATGCATCAGGACGACCGGCGAGTGCGCTGCGGCTACGATCTCCGCCATAGCGGGATCGTCTCGCAAGGCTGACACGTCGTTGACGATGTCGGCCCCGGCGCTGAGAGCGGCGCGAGCAACGGACGCGAGGCGGGTATCGATCGATAGACTTATCGTTTCGTGGCGGGCGCGAATGGCTTCGATCACCGGAATCGCTCGGCGCAACTGATCCTTTGCGCTGATCGGCGTGGCACCGGGTCGGGTCGACTCGGGACCGACGTCGATGATGTCAGCCCCCTCCTCGATCATGGCGTCCGCGCGGGCAACGGCATCATCCTCGCGGTAGTGCTCGCCGCCGTCACTGAACGAGTCGGGCGTGACGTTGAGAATGCCCATGACAAGGGGTCGACGCATCGCCGCAACGCCCGGGCGTTCGCGAAGGATTTGCGTGGCACGGGTCATAGCACGCACCTGCAACGGGGCAACACGTCGAAAGTAAAGTCTTGGGTTCGGGCGACCGGCGGGTTACTTGCGGTAAGTGATTCTGCCGCGAGTGAGATCGTAGGGCGACATCTCAACCGTAACGGTATCGCCGGGGAGGATACGGATGTAGTACTTGCGCATTTTGCCGGAGATGTGCGCAAGGACGAAGTGCTTCTCTTCACCGGCTGTCACCTCGACGCGAAACATCGCGTTGGGCAGAGCGGCGACGACCACCCCTTCGATCTCGATTGCACTTGTCTTGGCCATGAATCCGCTATACCGCCATTTCGCCCGCCACCGACGATCCTGTAGCGCCACCGGGCGATCCCGCACCCTCGGGGGCGCCTCGACCACTCCGCTGTGACGGGGCGAAGTGGAACGGGCCAGTATATCCCGCTTCGGACGACGTTACAAGCGGTGAACGCCATCGTTATCCCTATTCGGCAATCTCTCGCCGGTGGATAAAACCGAAATCTGCGTGCATTCTCGTTGGATCGCGACGACTTGGGGAGTATAACGGGGTCGACGGGATCGAGACGCGTTGTGGGGTGAGGCTTTTCATCATGACGAACATGCGCCGATGTCACGCTGTCGGGTCTGTTGCGGCGACGGTTGTCATGACGCTCGGCGGTTGGGGTTGTGTGACGGCGCCCAGAGTTTTGATGCGGGCGGACCGTTACCGCATTGACGTGCGACTCGATCCGCACACCCACAGACTGAGCGGGCGCACGACGATCGATCTCGTTCGCCAGGGTGACCAAGGTCGCGACGCGAGCGGTCCGGTCGCGGTCGAGTTTTTGCTGCACCCGGAATTGAGAGTTCGCAACGTCCGTGTTGGCGGAGCAACGATTCGATCGCCACTGACAACGCGCATCAGTCCGTCACCCGACGCGCCTGCGCCCGAGCACGGCTGGGAGGGTGATGATTTCGCCCCGCGTCGACACGTCGTATTCCTCCAAAACGCCGTTGACGCGATGACGTTGTTCATCGATTACGACGGGAGATTGTATCAAGACGTTGCCGCCGGGGAGGTTGAGGGGGCGATCCACAACCTCAAGATGCGCGCACACATCGCTGAAGAGGGAGTCTATCTTGCGGGTGGGTATTGGTATCCTCAGCCGGTCACCGACCCGGACCACCCGTCGCTTTCGGATTTCACGCTGATCGCACACACAGACGAATCGCTTTCCCTTGTCGCGTCGGGTCGGCGTGATCCGGCGTCTGCGGCGCTACCGGGTTATTACGTTTGGCACAGTCCCTATCCGCTCGAAGGGATGGCGCTGGTCGGCGGGGTGCACGAAATCCATCGTGCCGAGCACAACGGGGTTGCGATTGCAGTGCACCTCAAGCCGGATCAGGCCAAGTACGCGGATGGTTTGATCGACGCCGTGAGCGGCTATCTCGATCGATATGAGCCGCTGATCGGTCCATACCCCGCAGGCGAGTTGAAGGTCGTAGACAATTTCTTTAGCAGCGGATTCGCGTTCCCGACGTTTACACTGCTTAGCTCCGCCGTGATCAACATGGGCGAGCGGTCGCAGACGACGCATGGCTACATCGACCACGAGGTGCTGCACTCCTGGTGGGGCAATGGCGTGCACGTCGATCCTCGTGACGGCAATTGGTGCGAGGCGCTCGCTAGTTACGGCGCGAACTACTACGGATTTGTTCTCGACGGCAATGAGCATGAAGCCCGGCGCAAGCGACGAAATTATGCGCACTTCCTCAGCAGGTTGAAGGTTGATCGTGACAAACCGCTGGGAACGTATGG
>JADFRO010000232.1 GCA_022561255.1 Planctomycetota bacterium
TACCCACCTGGAATTTCTTGACCCAAACGTCCGATTTCGCTACACTCGACGTTTAGCTGTTGTTGCGAAGTGCCAACCATTCTTCGCAGCTACGCACGAAAAACAAGAGTTCTGAGCGCCGGGCGGCTTCCGGCGCAGGAGGAGAAGCGATGTCCAGAAGCACGCTGCAATCGACCTGTCTCTTTTCGTTTCTTGCGATCAGTGTCATCGCGTCCCCAACGTACGCCGCTACGCAGGCGTGTTGTTTTCGCTCCAGCGGAACGTGCGCGGACCTGACCCGTAACGACTGTGACGCGAAGGGCGGTCGTCCTCTCGGCCGTAGAACAACGTGCGCGAAGTCCGACTGCACCAGCGACGATGCCGCGTGCTGTTTTTCAGACCAACGCTGCATTGACTTGTCTTCTTCCGAGTGCCGCGCGGAAGGTGGCCGCACGCTCTTTGGAACTCTATGCGACGTAGCCGACTGCACTCCGCCGACACAAGCGTGCTGCTATGACGACGGAGGTTGCGACGACATCTCTCGGACGGATTGCCGTGCGAACGGCGGGCGACCGAGCGGGCGAGATACTTCCTGCGAATCGACCGTCTGTGAACAACGGACGGCGGCTTGCTGTTTCAAGGCGGGCGAATGCACGGACGTGACCCCCCTCACCTGCTTCGGCGACGGCGGCCGTCCGCAGGGGCCCGGTTCTCTTTGTTCCGAAACGACGTGCGGACCAGACACGGTGGCCTGTTGTTTCGCGGATGGATCGTGTGACGACGTGTCCGCGCGTGACTGTCGCGAGCTCGGCGGTCGACCGGGCGATACGGACAGCGTCTGCAAAACAACCGTTTGCGAAGTCCGGACGGGTGCATGCTGTTTCGCCGACGGGGGCTGCGACGACCTCCTATCGCTCGACTGTTTCGGTCAGGGTGGTCGACCACAAGGCGCGGGGACAAGCTGTGCGAAGGCGACGTGCGAGGTTACGCTCGGCGCCTGCTGCATCCTGGACTTACCGTGCGAGACGCTTACGTCACTCGATTGTTTCGGGCGTGGTGGCAGGCCGTTGGGAGCGGGAACGGTTTGCTCGGACGACATCTGTCTTCCTGCCACCGTTGCGTGCTGTTTCAACGACGGATTGTGTGAAGACCTGCCGTCGATCGACTGTCGCAGCGCCGGCGGCCGGCCGGGAGCGACCGATTCGGAATGTGCTTCGACAACGTGCGACGTCCTCATCGGTGCTTGCTGCAAACCTGACCTTCCGTGCGAAGAGCTGACCTCCATCGCCTGCATCAGTGACGGAGGCCGGCCGTTGGGAGCTGGCACAGTCTGCTCCGACACAGCATGCGACCCCGTTACGGCTTCCTGCTGCTTTGAAGACGGCGGCTGCGAAGACTTGCCTCCGATCGACTGTCGCAATGCCGGTGGTCGACCGGGGATGGTCGATTCGGAGTGCGCTTCGACAAAGTGCGACGTACTCATCGGCGCATGCTGCGCACCCGACCTTCCATGTGAAGAGTTGACGGCAATCCAGTGCTTCGACGCGGGTGGACGGCCGCAGGGGGCCGGAACGCTGTGTGCCGACACGACGTGTGGACCGCAACGCGTCGCCTGCTGCTTCGACGACGGCGGATGCGACGACCTGGTAGCCATCGACTGCCGAGCTGCGGGCGGGCGTCCGGGCGACGCGGGCACGACGTGCAAAACCGTAACGTGTGAGGTTCGACTCGGCGTTTGCTGCTTCGAGGGTGCTCCTTGCGAAGAGTTAACGGCGATCGAGTGCCTAAGTCTCGGAGGCCGTCCGCTAGCCGCGGGGACCGTTTGCAGCGATACAGCGTGTCAGCCGGCAACCGTCGCATGCTGCTTCTCCGACGGTTCGTGCTCTGATTCACCGGCGATTGAGTGTCTACAATCGGGGGGAATTCCCGGCGAAACCGACTCGGGCTGCGCCACGGCCAAGTGCGTACAAACATCCCGTGCTTGCTGTCTTCCGGACGAAAGCTGCGAGGATTTGCGATCGTTTGAATGCCGCGGTCTCGATGGTCGCCCTCAGGAAGAGGGTAGCTTGTGCGAAACGGTAAATTGCGGTCCGATCACGTTTGCTTGCTGTTTCGAGGACGGTTCGTGTTCCGACCTGACCACGCTGACCTGTTTCCAGTCGGACGGACGATCCAACACCGACGGCGCATGCAACGAAGTTGATTGCCCGCGATTGACCCGCGCCTGCTGCCTTGAGGACGGTAGTTGTGCCGATTTACGGTCGATCGACTGCTTTGGGCGGAACGGCGTTTCCCAGGCGGAGGGCAGTGAATGCGCTTCGACAACGTGCCAGCCGCTAACGATCGCCTGCTGCTTCGAAAACGGCGCCTGTGACGACCTGCGCCCGACGGCGTGTCGCAGCGCCGGCGGACGATCCGACTCGACCGGTGCCTTCTGCTCCGAGATCACGTGTCCCGTTCTTGTCGTGGCGTGCTGCGCTGACGACGGCTCATGCACAATGGATCGCCCGCTCTCGTGCCGAAACGGCGGCGGAACGCCTCAGGCAGAGGGCAGCACCTGTAAGACCTTCGACTGTGCGGCGCCGTAGCGCGTTTAAGGAGGCTGGGCGCGGCGAGGTGAGTCGCTCGCGTTAACGCATTCGCCGTGTTCGAATCTCGGATCCTCCGACCTTCGAGCAACATCGAACGTGGAGCCACCGCGCGGGCTAAAGCCCGCGGCTCGGGGGAAACCTGTCGATCGATGCGTGACGAAGCGCTGAGTCAAACGTCGGCGTAGCGTTTCAAGACGGTGCGGACGGTTTCGACGAGTTGATCTCGTGCGACAGCGATTTGCGCCGGTTGCTGCTCAAGCCATCGCTTTCGGTCTGAGCCGATTTCGGCGGAAAGCTCATCGCCCAGTCGAAGATCCTTGATGGATACCTGCCCGGCTTGGAGTTCATCATCACCCATCACCACAGCAGCGATCTTGCCGGTGTCGCTCGCATACTTGAACTGCTTCCCGATCCCCTGATTGCCGACGTACAGCTCGGTCGCCACACCGGCGGAACGAAGCTCGGCTACGATGCGTTGGTATTGCTTCGTAAGATTCTCATCAAGACGCGTCACAAGAACGTCGGTCGTGGTTGAGCGCGTGTCGGTCTTGCCCAGCATCTTGAGCGCGGCGAGCAACCGATCGATGCCGATGGAAGCACCCGTAGCGGGCACCTTTTGGGCGGTGAATCGCTCAACCAGATCGTCGTAGCGCCCGCCGCCGAAGACGCTGCCGAACTGTTTGGTCACCCCGGCGTCGTCGACGACCTCAAACGTAAGCGCCCCCTCGAACACCGGCCCCGTATAGTAAGCAAGACCTCGAACGACGGTCGGATCGATGATCGCCCGATCGACGCCGTAGCCTGCGCCGTCAAGAGCGTCGTCGATCTGCCGAAGTTCGTCGACGCCCTCTCGCCCCACCGCACTATCGCCGACGAGTCGCTCCAACTCATCGCAAACGGTCCTACGCGACTCCTGCGAAGCGCAGCTCTCGGACTCGATACCGAGGTAGCTCAACACGATGTCAATCTGTGAGGTTGTTAAACCAACCCCGGCGGTAAAATCACCCGACTCGTCCTTGCGACCTTTTCCGAGCAGGGCCTTGACGCCCTCCAACCCGACCCGATCCAGCTTGTCGATCGAACGAAGGACATTGGCCGACACCTCCGGCGACAGCGGTTGCCCCCCTCCCACTGTCTCAAGCACGCCGTTTAGCACTTTGCGATCATTAATCCTAACGATGTAGCTGCCTCGTGCGATTCCAAGCGCTTCCAACGTGTCGCACATGACCATGCAACACTCAGCGTCAGCCAGCATCGACGACGTGCCGACGGAGTCGAAGTCGAACTGATAGAACTCGCGAAAGCGACCCGGGCCAGGCTTTTCAACACGAAACACGGGACCGACCTGATAACGACGGAAGGGTCTGGGAAGTAGTGGATTCATCGCGACGTAGCGAGACAGCGGTGCGGTAAGGTCGTAGCGAAGGGCAATCCACTCTTCGTCCTCATCACGAAAGGCGAAGATCCCGCCGTCGACCTGATCCGCCTCGGGCAAGTATTTTCCCAATGCGTCGACGTATTCCAGCATCGGCGTCTCAAGCGGAGTGAAACCGTACCCCTCGTAGACTTTGCGGATGCGGCGAATCATGCCGTCGCGTGCGAGTACGTCCGCAGCGTCGATGTCGCGGAATCCCTTGAGTCGCCTCGGCTTTGTGCGAGTTTTTCTGTTCTTATCGGCCACGCCAAACACTCCACCGACAGCGCCCTAGCGCCGACCGGTGCAGTAAGTCTATCGGTGATGTCTTGCGTGTCTAGGAGCCTGCCCGTTGGGAGGAATCAGCCGGCGAGCGCTTCTTGGATCGCGACGACCGAGCGAGTCGCCTCGGCGGCGACGTCTCCAATCACCGTTGTCATCGGAGCGGACAGACCGTCGCGCCGGACGGCCTCGACGATTTCGCTGAGTGTGGCCACCGTCACCCGCTGCTGCGCGGTCGTACCCTGCTCGATGCACGCCGTGGGCGTGGTCGAAGAGCGGCCCGCGGCCATGAGCGCCTCGATGAAATCGGGGAGGTTCGAGTGCCCCATGAGTACGATCAAAGTGTCGATGGCTGCGAGCGCGCCGAAGTCATGACCACGCTCGGTTTCACCAGCCGCTGTAGTTGCAGTAAGTACGGCGAAGGAACGCGCAACGCCTCGTAGCGTTACGGGAATCCCCGCCATCGCCGGCACGGCTATGGCACTACTGACACCGGGAACCACTACGCAGTCGATGCCCGCGTCGCGGCAAGCGCAAAGTTCCTCGTAGCCACGCCCCAGCACGAAGGGATCGCCGCCCTTCAAACGCACGACACAACGTCCGCGCGAAGCGTGCTCGATCAGAAGAGCGTTGATTCGATCCTGCGACAAGCCAAACCGACCACATCGCTTGCCGGCGTTGATGAGCTCCGCGCCGTCGCGTGCTCCGGTGAGCAGCTCAGGCGAAATGAGTCGGTCATGAAGAATCACGTCCGCCTCGCTAAGGAGCGTAGCACCGCGTACGGTTATCAGTTCGGGATCGCCCGGCCCTGCGCCGACCAGATAGACGATGCCACCCGCCGTTCGCATCAGCCAGCCTCCCGAACATACTCGCGAGCGGCGCCGGCGAGATCAACGATGAGTTCAACGAGGCCAGGGTCCGCGCCGATGGGTCGATCACAGATGACGGAATGTTCGCCGATCGTCGACGAAACGGGCCACGAAACTCCTACAAAGAGCGAAGCTCCTGCGGAGGGCGAAGCTCCTGCGGAGGGCGAAGCTCCTGCGGAGGGCGAAGCTCCTGCGGAGAGCGAGGCTCCTTCCGCCACGTCCATACCAAGTCGCCG
>JADFRO010000233.1 GCA_022561255.1 Planctomycetota bacterium
CGTGGTGGCGATGCGATCGAACATGTCCCGCGAGACGAGGTCGCACCAGACAGCAGGCGGTGTGGACTTGGAGTAGCTTTTCGTGTATAATGCCGGGTACGCGTCCCTGGGTCGGCCCGTTTCCGGGTTTCATTCGGACGACGCATGCCTCCTGCATGCGTGCGACCTCGCGGCGAGGAATGACGAAAACCCTATCTTTCCTGCGTGCTGAAACCGCGTCAGGTGCGAGACTTTCGCTGTGAGTTCTCCCGCAAGCTCCAGGGTGTCCGGTCCTTCAGCTACCATCCTCGACGGTGACACGGCGGGTTCGTCTCCGAAGCAGTCGGTTCCTACCGCCTTCGATCACGATTTTCTCTCATTCGGGCTGACCGACCGTTTCTGCGACGTGTTTTGGATGACCGACTGGCCCTCTCGCGCCGTTACTCATGTGAGCCGTGCATACGAGAAGATCTGGGGCCGGCCGTGCAGCGACCTCTACAACGACCCAGCGAGCTGGTCGTACGCCATCCACGATGAGGACCGCAAACGTGTCGTAGAAGCTTTCGGCGACCTGGAGGCGCTCGGCTGTTACGACCAGGAGTACCGAATCACGCGGCCCGATGGCGCCGTCCGATGGATTCACGCCCGCGGGTTCCCCATCCGCAATGCGTCGGGCTCCATCTGTCGCGTCGCGGGCATTGCCGAGGACATCACGGAGCGTAAACGTGCAGAGCACGTCATGCGGGTCGAGCACCGGATCTTGGAAATGATCGCTCGTGGCTCGGCGCTGTCCGACGTTTTTGACGCACTTTGCGTCCTCATTGAGGAAACCATACCGCAATCGAGGTGCTCCGTTTTGCTGTACGATGAGCGCGCGGACCGCTTGAATTTTGCGGCCGGGCCCACTCTTTCAGACGAGTTCGCGGCCGCCCTCGACGGGTTAACCGTAGCCGAGGGCTTCGGTGGCATGGGGACGGCCGCCTTCCGCCGCGAGACGGTCACCATTGCCGATACATCAACGGACCCGCGCGCTCAAAAAATCCGCGACTTGCTCCAACGTTGCGGAGTACGCGCTTGCTGGACGACCCCGATCTGTAGCAAAGAAAAGAAGCTCGAGGGCACCTTCACGATCTCACGCAGCACGCCCGGCGCGCCCGATCCGTTCGAGCTTGAGTTGCTCCGAGCGGCGGCGAATCTCGCCGGCCTAGGAATCCAGAGGCAACGCGCCGAGGAAGATGCTCGATGTACGGGCGCGCAGCTTGCGCACTTTGCGCGCCTCACCACAATGGGTGAGATGGCCGCTGGGATCGCGCATGAGCTGAACCAACCGCTTGCAGCCATCATGAACTTCACGGAATCGTGCAAGCGAAGGCTGGGGACCGATGCGCAAGAGGACGCGACGCTCGTGCAAACGATGGACAAAGTGACGGCCATGGCTGATCGCGCCGGTGCGATCATTCGCCGGCTCAAGGAGCTCGTACAAAAGCGAGAGCCGCGTCGTATGTCGGTCGATCTCAACGCTCTGGTCCGTGAAGTCCTTGCGTTGATCGCATCGGAGGTGAGGTTGGCAGGGGTTACCCTCGAACTACGGCTTGAGGACGGCCTGCCGCCCGCTTTCGTCGACCCCGTGCAGATTCAGCAAGTCGTTTTGAACCTGACGCGCAACGCTATTGAGGCGCTACGCTCGCCCCACGTCGGCGAGCGACGAATGGTTATCGGAACAAGCGAGGTGAACCATCGCGAACTGGAATTCGTGATCTCCGACACGGGCTCCGGACTTTCTGCAGAGACGGTTGAGCACCTGTTCGAGCCGTTTACGACCACTAAGTCTCATGGTCTGGGCATGGGCTTGTCCATCAGCAAGTCGATCGTCGGCGCGCACGGGGGACGTCTTTCGTTCGACTCGCAAGTCGATCACGGCGCCACGTTCCGTTTCACAGTTCCATTCACCTCGGACGTATCGCACGCGTCGTAATCAAGGGAAACCCCTTGTTCCGTTAACCCTTACGCGCTCAAATAAGTGCCGCCGCGCGCCGATAAACAAATCGCAATCAAAAACACGAAAGAATTCTTTGTTTGGTATTCTCAATGCGTTAGCATCCCGGACAGTTGAAGTAACCGGTGGGGTTGGTGGGACATATGGAATCAACGGTGTACGTCGTCGACGACGACGCGGACATGCGCGAGTCGTTGATGGAGTTGATCAAATCGGCGGGACTTCGAGCCCGCGCTTTTGCAAGTGCGCGAGAGTTTCTTGAGGACTGTGACTGTGGTCGCCCGGCATGCGCGCTGCTCGACGTGCGCATGCCGGACATGGACGGTCTCGACCTGCAGGAAGAGCTCAGCAAACGCGGCTGCGACATACCTGTAATCATCATCACCGCCTACGGCGACGTGCCCGGCGCCGTACGCGCGTTTCAACACGGGGCCTTCGATTTCATTGAAAAGCCGATCTCCGGCGCCAAGCTCCTCGAACGCATCCGAGAGGCGATCGATCGCGACGTGCAGTCGCTATCTCGTCGGGCAGAGTTTGATGCAATCACCGAGAAGGTATCCGCCCTCACTCCGAAAGAGCAGCAGGTCTTGAAACTGCTCGTCGAAGGGCGAAGCCTCATGCAGACCGCCGAAACGCTCGATCGATCCGTAAAGACCGTCGAGGCGCACGCGACGCGGATCAAGAAGAAGCTCGGCGTCAAGAACCGTGTGGAACTCGTTCGCATGGCCCTGCGTGCCGGAATCCTCAAGGACTCCCTGTAGAGGGTGTAAAGAAGGGTTATGACAAACTGAGCCGCTCCTGCGGAGAGCGAAGCTCCTCACGGGCGCGGCTCTGAAAGAGGCCGCTCAAACACGCTCTTAACAAGAGCAAGATTCGCAACAGCCTGAAAGTTCTCGAGATCATCACCCGGTTGCGGATCCGCGGAGAGGAGCAGCACGTTGCCCCCAGTACCCACGGTCTTCGTTGTTGATGACGACGCCGACATATGCGACTCGCTCCGCGAGCTCCTGGATGCAGCGGGGATCGCCGTGGAGACATACTCCGATGGCGAATCCTTCCTCAGCCAGTACGATCGCGCTAGACCTGGTTGCTTGCTGCTCGACATCAAGATGCCGGGTCTGGACGGTCTCGACCTTCAAGACCGAATGAACCAGGCCGGACACACGATCCCGATCTTGATTCTTACCGGTTACGCCGATGTGTCTCTAGCCGTTCGCGCTGTCAAAGCCGGCGCTTTGGACGTGCTCGAAAAACCCCTCAAACCCGACCAGCTCATCGAACGCGTCAAGTACGCACTCCAGGAGGACCGCCGAACGCGCGCGGGTCAGCCGCCGACGCCCTGACGCCCCCCGGCGCTTCGCGCAGACGACTATCTACTCACCATACCGAGCGACGATTTCCTCTTTGCTCTTTCCGAGGATTTCGTACTTTCGACCAACCTTGGTGAACGACTCGACGGCCCGGTCGATGTGGGAAGAATCGTGGCTGGCGGAAAGCTGCACGCGAATGCGTGCCAGACCCTTAGCGACGACGGGAAAGTAGAATCCGATCACATAGATTCCTTCGTCGAACAGATCGCGGGCCATGTCCTGACTCAGCCGTGCGTTGTACAGCATGATCGGAACGATCGGGTGCGTACCCGGTGGAATCGTAAAACCCGCGTCGGTCATTCCCGCCCGAAACCGTTTCGTATTCGTTTCGAGTTTGTCGCGCAGCTCCGTGGTTTCACTCAGCAGGTCGATCACAGCCAAAGACGCTTTGATCACCACGGGTGATACGGTGTTGCTGAACAGGTAGGGACGCGATCGCTGGCGCAGAAGGTCGACGATCTCCCTGCGCCCGGAAGTGAACCCGCCGGATGCCCCGCCCAGCGCCTTGCCGAGCGTTGATGTGATGACGTCGACGCGTCCCATCGCGCCGCAGTGCTCGGCTGAGCCGCGCCCCGTTTTTCCCATGAATCCCGAGCAGTGGCAGTCGTCGACCATCACCAGGGCGTCGTAGCGATCAGCCAGATCGCAGATTTTGTCGATCTGCGCGACCGTCCCATCCATACTGAACGCCCCGTCGGTCGCGATCATGCGGTAACGCGCGTCGCCGGCTTCCTTCAGCTTCACCTCAAGGTCGGCCATGTCGTTGTTGGCGTAGATGTATCGCTTCGCCTTGCACAGGCGGATGCCGTCGATGATCGACGCGTGATTCAATGCGTCCGTAATGATCGCGTCATCCTTACCCAGCAGAGGGTCGAAGAGCCCACCGTTGGCGTCGAAACACGCGGCGTAAAGGATCGTGTCTTCGGTTCCCAAGAAGGCGCTGATCTTCGCTTCGAGCTGTTTGTGAATGTCCTGCGTGCCGCAAATAAAACGCACGCTGCTCATACCGTACCCGTGCGTCTTGAGTGCGTCGTGTGCAGCCTCAATTACCTTTGGATGCGACGACAAACCCAGGTAGTTGTTCGCGCAGAAGTTGATGACCTCGCGCGGTGGATCGCCCGCGGGAAACACGACGCGAATGTCCGCCGACTGCGGCGTGAGAATTTGTCGTTCTTCTTTGTAAAGCCCGCCGTTGCGAATGGTGGCGAGCTCACGTTGAAGATCTTCCTTCATTCGCCCGAACATTTCCGGATTCCTCCCTCGCTAATGCATTTCCCGCTTCTGTATTCCGAGCCGCGGGCTTTAGCCCGCGCGGCGCCACGAACTGCGGCGCCGGTTGGCTGCCTTGCTGGATTCGCGCAAGCTAAAGCATGCGGATCAGTTGATCGTGAAACGTGTGCTGCGTAGTCAATGCAGCCGCCCGCTCCTAAAAATAGCCCAACTCAGCCCCAATCCCAACACCCCCGCGATGACGTAACCGGCGATCCCCAGGTATTGCACCTTCAGGTCGAAGAGCGTTAGCTCGGTGCTGGCGCTTACGACCACCGAGCTGCCGACGATGATGGCTGCGATCACGACGGAGAACGCCAGGCGGTTGCTCGACCGATCCAACTCGCTGATCAGCTGATCGATGTTTTGATGTCGCACGTCCAGCCGAAATTCGCCCGTTCCCAGACGTCGAAGCATTTGACGAAGTTGCCCCGGCGCATGACGTGCGATGCTGAGCATGTGCCATCCCGCCAGCGCGCTCCCGCGGGCAAACGCCTTGGGCGACAATCGATCGGAAAGCGCTTGCTTCAGACGCGGTTTGAGAAGTTCCAACAAGTTGAGGTCGGGGTCCAGGCTCGCCGTAACGCTCGCAACCGTACCGTACGCCTTCGCGAGCATCACGACCTCTCGCGGAACGGTGACGTCATGTCGGCGGATCACCTCGGAAAATTCCGTGAGCAAGGTGCTCGGATTCAATCGCCTGATGGGCAGTCCGTGGTACTTGTCGAGCAAAAACTGCAACGAGCGATGTAGCT
>JADFRO010000234.1 GCA_022561255.1 Planctomycetota bacterium
ATTATGAAAAATTTGTATCGACGGTTAATTTGGAGTTCGACAGGGACCTTGAATTTATTTGTAAACCTCCCACTAACCTCACCACCCGCATCCAAAAGAGCATGGAACCGACGCGTTTTGACATCAGCACCAAGAAGAACGCCATCCGAAACAAACTGTTTACTGTTTTCATCGCCGACTTTTTCTACAAGCCCCTTGAAACGATTAAATTCCGGGGGTTGCAGTAAAATACTATATCTGTCTTTTCCATTGCGTTGCCATCGAACATCTGCGCGACGGTTCCTGGGACTTGACCCTCGGGACCGAAAGACTGGCAGGGATTGAGGAGCGGACGATCGCAGTTGATTTCGCCTCGTTCCGTGAATCCCTTATCGCTGCGATTGCGGCGGCGCTAGAGATTTGCCCCGCCGGACACAACGCGAACGACGATATCGTCGAACTTCGCGCGGCACAGTCGGCTCTCCTCGCTAGTTTCTAAGTCCACCTACGTGACAGTGCGGGTGCTTCCGTATCCAAGGTCATCGACGGCTCCGGGCGGCGCATTTGGCGAAACGAAATCACCGCAGGATCGATCTGTACAGCGGAACTTTGGTAGAACTGAGAAGGACGATGGCAATAAGCACGGTACCACTTTTCAAAAAATAGAATACGGTATTGTTGGCATCCCCGAAGGCTCCGAGACACACGACCAGGGTAAAGAGAGGCACGAGATAAAATCGGTCGTCCTCGGCGTCCATGGTTGCCACCTTTCGACGGTACCAACCTAGCAGGGAGCCATAGATCAGATAGGCAACGGGCACACCCGCCGCTCCGAAATTCAGCATCGCTTCGCCCGCCAATCCATATACACGGGAACTCTCAAAGGTTTCGGGTAGGAAGGCGCCTTCGCCATACTGAAGGTCGGTTCCGGCGGCGACCTTACCGTACTTCTCCGAGGGTTTCCCTGGCCAAACCGCTCGCGGAATGAACGTAAGCGCAGCAGATAAGTAGGTCTTTCCCCAGCGTAGCTCGTATTCGTCTCCGTGTTCAAGCAACCGGTAGAGCTCGAATGTCTGGATTTCTGCCCGCGACAAGTCACCCAAAAGGACAGTGAGCGGTGTTATTCCCGAGCGCTGTGACAGTAGCGAGTGATCATCACTACTGCGTACGGCTGCCAACCCACTTGTCCCATAACGTTTGAAGAACTTGTAGTAGTAGCCCGCTACTCCAAAACCGAATACGCCGACTAGCACCCAGGTGATACTTATCCGCCGTAGGCGGTAGTGGCACAACGCGGTGACCAGAAAGACGGGAAAGATGATAGCGCTTCGACTTCCTCGGAAACCCAGCATGAGAAACTGGAAAACTAAGAACCCGGTCAGCAGGATACCCACCGTGATAAGAGAGCGGCGACGACGCGGGATCGAAAAGATTCGGACCAGAGCCACCGCAATGAGCATGGGTAGCGCGTCGCCTAGCATCAATAACCAGCTCAGGTGAACTAGCTCTCCGCCACCACTACCCCAAGCGTCGGATTCCTTGTGCAACGCTCCGAACTTCAGGAAGATCACACCGGCCCCTACGGAACAGATCGCAATGGCTCCGGCGAGAACTATCGCGAAGCTGTTGTCGTTTAGCCTCCGCGACGTTCGTGTCGAGCTGGAGTACCGAAAGACGCAATACTGCGACAGCTTGTAAAGCACGAGGCCACCCGCGTTCAGAATGGACATTCGGCCGTACCATCCTGCCCAGTCGGAAACCTGGGAATCAAAGAACTTACTGTGGGCCTCAAGCGCCACGTGCAGCAGCGGAGCCACGAACGTTCCGTGAAACCATAACACGCCGACGATGGCCTTCGGGTCAAAGGTGTCCACTTGTCGCCGGAACCAGGCCACGACATCCGCACCAGTTATTACGCCACAAACGCTTAACGGTAGGATGAACCAATGCTGGCAGAGCGTGCTTGCGGCCATGCAACTTGCTACGACGAAAAAGACGCATATTGTGGCGACCGCGTAATCCATCGCGGTTCCCGAAATCGTAGGCGCGGTCCAACTGGGTTTGCTCGCCGTCATAGCCGAACTTTCGATTAGGCGTACGGCGCCGCTGGGATTCGAGCCTCACAACGAAGCGCCGCCAGTAGTCTCAAACGCCGCAACCGATCCAGATAGCCCTCATCACATCGACAGAAGGCGTGGCCGTTAGCGCGGGCCTAAGTCGGCTGATTCGGCGTCGTCTTTTTCCACAGGATCAATCGGCTCTAGGGCTGCCTTACCCACCGTAGCATGCGATCGACAGTCCTGGTCTGAGTGTCGATCTTCAATGTATAATTCTCAAAGCGCCGGACCAACACGTGATCATCCTCAAAGCGCCACTCCTCAAGTGGGTTTCCGCAGGATTGCGGCCAATGCGCCCAGTCTGGTTCAGGCCGCCAGAAGGGGGAAGCGACAAACAGGCGGTCACCCGGGTTACGGATCAGCATGGCAAACCCGGCGAGAAATCGCATTTCGCGGACCTGTTCCGATTCGCGGGCCTCTTTGGGAACGGTCTTGAGCGCGTGAACCACTGGAATGAACACAACGATTCTTCCCGCCGACAGCCAGGTGCGATAGACGGCGATCAGACTCCGAGTTCGCTTTCGGTCTCCGCGCGCGTGACGGTGAAATGGCATCTCAAAACTCATCCCGTCCACAGCCTCCGATAGCAGCTTCGCCTCCCCATCGGGCATTGCAAACGGCGCGACTGCGATGTTGGCCATCAACAAGCTCGCATTCTTGTTGACGCCGTGCTTGATCCGGTGAAGGAAGCGACATGTGTCCTCCCACGGAGCCCATCCACGCAGCATCGAGGGGTGGACGATGTTATCCAGGAACACAAGTTGAGAGATCGGTTTGATCGATTGCGCGATGATCAGGTCTGCAAAGAGATCCGCTGCTTTGGGATTCGACAGGTCAACCCTGTTCGTGGCGGACCATAGCCATTCGTTCGGAACTTGGCTCGCGCGGATGGCCTCCTGTGGGTATTGCTTCATGGTCGACTCGACGCGCCCGCCGCTTAGATACCTACCGACCAAGGCCTTCGGATTCGTTCGTCGCAACAGTTTCACAACCTCCTCGTATGTGTCGCTGGCGTCGGGCACGGTCTTGTGGCGGACGGATAGGTCGGTCGTGAGGGGGGCGGTCGCCCAGCTTGCCACCGGGTATCCTAGGGCGTAGCCACTAAGGTTGACCGAGCAGCGAAGATTGTGGTCAGAGTTCGGTAACGTTACAGCCGGCGCAATCAGTCGGGCGTCGGACGTTTGCCCCGCGGAGGTAGGACCGGGCTTGGGCAATTGCCCCGGGAACATAGAGAGGACGCTTGGTAAGTCTTGCGCGCCGGCAGAAACAGCCATAAGAAGAATGGAAAAGACCGCGACGCCTTCGAGTCGCGCGCCAGCATAGCATCTTCGCTGGTGCGGACGCGACGTTGCTGTTCGACTTCTCAGCGACATTCCAATGGTTCCCCCGGATTCCTGTGTGATCCCCAGGATTCCTGTGTGATCCCAGTCGAAATCGTACATGCAAGCTGCGCGGTAGGACAGTTTCTGAGGTTCATTCGCGATTTCCGGGATAGAGAAGACGGCACCGGCGCCGCGGATCCCAGCCTCGGGAGGACCGTAAACGCTCGAAACACAGCAGTTGCGCCCACTCGCCGCTCTGCCCTCCGCCGCCCTGGGGTGTACGAGCCTCCACCGGCTGGCTTCCTGTTCAACGACACCGGCCCGGCAGTGGCGTCCGGGCTTGCGGATCGTGTTTGGAGCATGGAGGAGTTGGTCGGGCGGCTAGATTGAAACTTTACCAGTACCGATCAAGACGGCCTGCTTGACCAGCGTGGGATCAGCGAACTACTCTAGGCGGCGATGGTCGAGAGGACGACAGGTGACCCGCGGGCTGATTCGTTGGCGTTGGTGACCGGCGGAACGGGGCTACTGGGCAGCCACATCGCCGAGCAACTCCATCGGCGCGGGCAGCGGGTTCGTGTACTTTGCCGGTCGGGCAGCGACACTCGATTTCTCGAAGGCATCGGCGTTCAAATCGTCTGCGGCGATCTATCCGATCCCATCGCACTACACGCTGCGTGCGACGGGGCGGATGTCGTTTACCACGCGGCTGCGCGGGTCGGCGATTGGGGGCCTTGGGACGACTTCGTTCGCGTTTCCGTCGAGGGGACGCAGCGCTTACTCGACGCCGCGCGCGCGAAGGGTGTACGCCGATTCCTGCACATCAGTTCCATAAGCGTCTATGGCCACGTTGACGGTGAGGGGCGTGTGTTCGACGAAACCGCGCCACTGGGCGTCAACCTGAACCGCTGGAGTTATTACAGCCGGGCCAAGGTCGAGGCGGAGCGTCGCGTCTGGAGCATGCAGGAGTCGGGCGGGCTCGACGTAACGGTCATTCGGCCAAGCTGGCTTTACGGTCCGCGGGATCGTGCGACGCTGCCGCGCCTGATCGATTCGATCCGGCAGCGCAAGCTGAAGATCATCGGCGATGGTAAGAACCGTTTGAACGTGGTGCATGCGGGCAACGTCGCGGAGGCTTCGATTTTAGCTGCGCAAAGCGATCGAGCGCGCGGCGAGGCGTACAACTGCTGCCACGATGGCGTGCTCACGCAGCGAGCCTACTTCGATCACATCGCCCGTGAACTTGGCGAGCCGTGCGTAACGAAGTCCGTGCCATACGGCGTCGCTTACAACGCGGCGTTTCTGATGGAGTGTTTCGGCCACCTGTTTCGCACCAAGAACCCACCGCTTGCGACACGCTACGCGATTTGGTTGATGGGGCGGCGCTGCTTTTTTGAATGCGACAAACTGAAGCAGCACGTCGGATGGTCTTCGTCGGTGGGGTACGACGAGGGGATTCCTGAGGCAGTCCACGATTTCTTGGTCCGAACAAGCAAAGCGGTACCCGGCGCCGCCCGCACTTTGAATCGCGATGTAACGCTGGTTGTTTGATCCAACCCATCGCGAAACGTCGACGCGACCGCTGTGGTGTCGAGCTGAATAGCGCCTGGAATCAGACAAATAGCGACCGGGCTCAGGAGAAACCGGTCGCTATTGTTTTTTCGTCAGCCGCCGCGAGGAACGCTCGGCGCTTCCCGTCAGTCGACGTCGATCTCGATCATATAACTGATCTTTACGCCGAACTGCGTCCCCTCGCCGTTGCCGTCCAGCCCTATCTCCGTCGAGACGGCGAAGATCTCGTCTTCCGCGAAGTCCCACTCGAGCCCGAGTTCGAGGGCGTGGTTGTCCTCGCCACCGTCCACTTCCTTGCCGGTCCAGAGGTAGTCCCACGTCATGAGCAGGTCATCGCGGAGCCGGTAGTCCATGCCGATAGCCGCG
>JADFRO010000235.1 GCA_022561255.1 Planctomycetota bacterium
CCGCTCGAGGAGTTTCCGACAAGAGCGTCCGCATCGATCAGGCATCGCAGGTATTGATCGCGGGGAAGGTGTTTCTCGACGCGGACCATGCCGTTCGCGCTGCGTCGCCGGTGCGCGATTATTGCTTCGATGATTCCGCTGTGGCCGCGATCGCTGTTGGGGTAGAGGATTGTGTGTGGGCGTCCGGTGTTCTTGACCGCGCGGATCAGCGCATTCATCACGCGTTTCTCTGCGACCGCCGATCGGCCGCAGGGATGCTGCACGATCAGCAGGCGTCCGGACGAGTCGCGTGACTTACGCGACCGGCGAACAAGTTCCGCCAACCCATCCAATCCGGGCGCACCGACGAAGTGTACGTTCGCTTCGCGTTCTCCCATACGCACGATGCGGCGGCGAGCCTGGCGCGTCGCGGCGAAGTGGAGGTGGGCGAGCTTGGTGATCGCGTGGCGAAGACCCTCGTCGAAGTCGCCCCGTGCCACGTCGCCTCCGTGTATGTGCGCCAGCACGCGCCCCGTTGTTACGCACGCCAGCGCGCCGGCCAGAGCTTCAATCCGGTCGCCCAGAACCACGACGACATCCGTCCGCGCATCTTCGAGAAACTTTGCGATTCCCGACACCCCGCGCGCCAGTCCGGCGGCCTGGTCGAGGGGATCGTCGTCTCCGCTCTGCATCTTGATGCGCGCATCGACGTGCCATCCGTCGCGCCGGACCTGATCGACCGTGTGGCCGAACTTCTTGAGCAGGTGCATGCCGGTTGCAACAAGCTGGAGCTTAAGACTCTTGCGCCGCCGAACGGCTTCTATGGTAGAGCGCAACAGGCCATACTCGGCGCGCGTGCCGGTGATGACCGCCACACGCCGAATACTTCGCTTGCGGCGATTTGTCACCGAATCATCTCCCAGGAGAGCATGGTGTCTGGGGGAATGTCAACGAGGGACGTTCGACCGACAAGCTGTGCAAGCTCGGCGGGTGCGATGCCTGTTCCCGGTCGCTTGAGCGTGAGCATTTCAGCCTCGATCGAACAACCGGCGGCGATGTCGACGGCGGCGACGACGCTCTTACGCGCGACCTCGCGGACGCCGGATTCGATCTGTGTCATACCCAGCGCTGCGGTTCCCATGGCGGCGTCTGCTTCACGGACACCGTCAACATACTTGGCAAGCTGGTCGGCGGAGAGGGACATGAAATGGTCCGGGCCGCTTGCGTCCGCGTCGAGTGTGAAGTGTTTTTCCACGACACAGGCACCGGCTGCGACGGCAAGGCCGCCCATGGCGACGGACGTCGTGTGATCGCTCAGTCCGGTTGGGAGACCCAGCGCGTCGTGCAGCGCGCGGATCGCGCGAAGGTTGGCCGCCTCGACCGGTGTTGGATACGCACTCACGCAGTGGAGGAGAATCAGCCTTTCGGCGGCGCCCAAGCCTTGTAGTTGATCGACGGCCTTTCGGATTTCGTCTTCTGTGGCTGCGCCGGTCGAGACGATCATCGGCAGGCGCGTCGAAGCAGCCGCCTCGAGTAGGGGTAGGTTCGTAAGATCGGTGGAGGCGATCTTGATCGCGCTGACGCCCAAGCGTACGAGGCGGTCGACGTCGGCGGGTCCAAACGGCGTGGCCAGAAACAAAATGTTCTGCGCCTCGCAGTGCCGTTGGATTCGTCCGAACGCTTCCATGGATAGTTCAAGCCGTTCGAGCATGTCGCGCTGCGACTGTTGGCCGGAGTTTTTGCGCTGGTAAGCTGCGGTCGGCGCTGATTTTGTGGCCAGGTCTTGTGCGCGAAACATCTGGAACTTAACGGCGTCCGCTCCGGCGTTTGCGGCTGCGTCAACCATGCGTAGGGCGGTCTCCACGCAGCCGTCGTGATTGACGCCCGCCTCAGCGACAACAAGCGTTGGATAGTGGGAACCGACGGGTCGGCCGGCGATCCGCACGGCGGGCTTGCGATCGGATTGTTGATCATGCATGAGCGCCGGCCTCCTGCGCGCGAAGTATCGCTTCTGCGAGATAGAGGTCAATCGGATCGTCGATGTCGACCGTATCGCCTGGGTCTTGAACGATCGCTCGCCGGTCGGCGCCCAGGAATGCCTGATGGTCGTCGGGCGATTCGAGTGCGGCGAAAAGCGCGTCGCGGGTGACGACCGCAACGGCTGCGTCGTGATAAAACAGCGGTTCGAGATCCTGCCGCCGGTAGATGCTGTTAGGGCGGAACTGCGTCATACGATCGTCGTCGAGGCGGTGCACCCAGTCGGGATGTTGCTTGGTTACCGGGGCGACGCTTCGGACCGAGTCCGCCTTGGTGTGACACAGGTGCTCGATGGCTCTGTCGATCAGGCCGGCCGCGCGGACGGGAACGTTACCGTAGAGCAGCACGACGGCATCGACGGTGGTGTTGTGTTTCTGCTCCCAAGCGCTTACGGCGTGTCGCGCGGCGGCGTCGACGGTGGCGCTGTCGGTGGCCAACTCCGCCGGTCGATCGACGACGTGGATTCCGCGCTCGCGTGCGAGCGCCTTGGCAGGCTCGCTGTCGGTTGTGAGAACGATCGCGGTCAGCGAACGACTTCGCTCCGCGTGGTCGAAGGTGTAGGCGATGACGGGCTGACCCCGAAGTGGGCGCATACATTTTTGGGGCAATCCTTTGCTGCCGGCACGCGCTAGGATGACACCCAGAACATTCAACGTTTCGCTCCGCTCCGCGCCGCTGGTGCCCCATTCTTGCGCAGCAAGGGTGGGGGACGGATAAACCATATGGCGGCCCTGGAGTTTCGTCCGTCCCCCATGCGAAGGACCGGGCCGCCACCGATCACAACGTGCGGGTGCGACCGGAGTCGGGGTCGCCGACCCTAAAGGCGTTATCGGTCTTCGGTCTAAGTCGACTTAACGTGCGGGGTGTTGGCGTGCCGTAGGTCCGTCGGCTATGTGGCGAACGTGTCCATCAGCGAGGGTGCCAGGACGGTTTTGAGTTGTGCGAGGGCGCGTTTCTCGATCTGGCGGACGCGTTCCTTGGTGACCCCGAATCGCCGGCCGAGCTGTTCGAGGGTCATCGGTTCTTCGTCGGGCGATAGCCCGAAGTGGTTGCTGACGATCTCGCGCTCGCGCTCGTCGAGCATTTGCAGGCTTTCGGCGATCAACTCACGAACTTTCTGATGGTCGGCCGGACTTACCGAGTCCGTGCTTCGGTCCGCTGCAACTTCGAGCACCGACTCTTGGCCCGTCACGTACCGCGAGGCGTGGTAATATTCCTCGGGTACCGAGCGGGCGTAGTTCTTCATGATCGCCCAACTGGCGTAGGTGCTGAATTTGTTGCCGCGAGCGTAATCGAATCCCTCGACGGCTCGCATGAGCGACATGTTGCCGTCGCTGATGGTCTCGAAGAATCGCGGCGACCAGCCGACATGTTTCTTGGCGATGCTGACGACCAGTCGGAGGTTGGCCTCAACGATACGCTGCCTGACCGCATCGATCTCGCTCATAAGATCGGCGGCGCGCTGGAACTCGGTCTTGGTGACACACGCCGGATCGATCGATTTCAGAACTTTGTCCGTCTGGTATTTCAGGAAATTGTATCGCCGGAACAGATCTTGCTCCTGCTCGCGCGAGAGCAGCGGCGTTCGATAAAGCGATTCCAGATACGAAGGCAATCCCTTGGGGACGCGCGGCGTGGCCTGAGATTCAGCTGTGGGCTCGGGTCCGTCGAGAATGATCTGATCGGCGTTGGGTGCATCGAACAGCTCGTTATGCACCCACGACATCGGGGGCTCGCTCCATCGTCCCACCTGAACCTGCCGCAAGATCGAGTGGATTTCCTTCTGCGGACAGGCGAACGCCCTCGCAATTGTTTTCGCCGATTCACCGTTTTCGTGGCATCGCCATACCCCCTCGTACCGTTCGCACCATACGGTCTTGCCCTTATTGGCGAATAAAGCAGCCTCGCGGTGAGCGTCGTCATGGCGGCGAAGGGTGTAGCGTACCGTTTCGACGGCGCGACCGCTTTCTTGGGCGATGATCGTCGCGGCGGCGTGCAGTTTGATCGGTCCGTCGGCGATCAACTGACGTGCGCGATCAACGATACGCTCGCGCTCCGCGACGGTAAGCTGTTTGAATGATGCGCCGCGCGCGACAAGCTCTTTGTTGCTCTCGACGAAGCGGTCGATTGTCCGACGGCGAAAAGCCAGGCGGTTCACCCCGTCCTGGTAGACGAGCCTTAGGCCCATCAGTCCACGACTTCTCCAACGGCGAAGTGTCTTGGTGCTGACCTTGAGCTCCTTAGCCAATTCGTCGTACGTGCAGCAAGGCTCGCCGAGCTCCGCCACGCTTAGGTTCGCCTTTCGGCTGATCGTCTCAACCAGCGTGATCAGGTCGGAGATGAGCGCTTTTCCGGGGATCGAGTCTCCTGCGGGCGTGCGGCGTTTGCGATACCTGGTGATGCGGTAGCAAACGAAGTCGAAGGGGTACGCGCGGTCCGGATCGAGGATGCCCAGCAGTTCGTCTATCCGGCTGATCTGACTAAGGCGGAGCCGGCGCGGCGACAGCGTGAGCTGATGGGCCAGGTCTGCGATGTCGGTGTTGAAGAACCTTGTCATCGGTAAGAACGTTTCGCCTAGGGTTTGGGCAGCCGCGAAAGTCGAGCGGCGGCTGGTCAGTCAGCCGGGTGGTCCTTGGTTGCGCTGGCGAGCATGCCGGGCGGAGCTCCCTTCGCTTGCACCGGCGGCGGGCCCAATGTCGGTGGGTGGTCACGCAGGCCCGACCCGTCGTCAGACCCACCTAACCGCCTGGAGTATTATCGCCCTCGTATCTCCAAAGGTCAACCGAAAGTGCTGCCGGCATGGTTAACTGGCGGATTGTAACCTGTGAAGCGGCGAAATTGCGGCTTGATCCAGGCGGTCCGTCCAACCGAGCTTGACCGGGTCGACTTCGGCTCCGAGGCTGCGAAAGATCTCGAGGGTCTCCAGAGTATTGCGGGCGACTTCCGGATCGACCTCGACGTAGTCGAAATCGATCGAGTAGGCGATGCGCCAGCCGCGCAGATCCGTGTCGAGATCGAGGGGGATATCGACCTTCGGCTGGACGCTTGCGATGTCGCGTGGGTGGGGGCCCGACATCACATTTTGAAACAACGCGCAGTCGACCACTGTGCGCGCCAGGGGTCCCTGGTGGTTCCACGAATCGAGGTTCCAGGGCGCGGCTTCGGGGTTGCGCCCATAGGGGGGCTTGTAGCCGACCAGCCCACACATCGAGGCGGGTTGCCGGATCGAACCCCCGATGTCTGAACCGCTGGCCAGCGTCGAAGT
>JADFRO010000236.1 GCA_022561255.1 Planctomycetota bacterium
GTATCTGGTCGCTGAGGTCTCGGGGATTCACGGGATCTATCGGGCGAATTTGGACGGATCGGACCTGGAGCTTTTCTTCCTCTTCTACGGCGATCGTGAGTCCCGCCACGCCCTTGATGTGGATCCGCGACACCAGAAACTCTATTGGGCCGAGGATTCGGAATACTTAATAAGCTTTGACGCATCGCAGTGGGGCGGGGTGGGGTCGGACAGCATATCTTGGAATGTCGATGGCGTAGCCGTGGACCCGGGCCGCGAGCAGGTCTATTGGATTGACAGGTTTGAGAACGAGATTGTCCGCGCGAACGCAAGGGGCCGGGCTGTCGAAACTGTCGCTTCCCGCATAGAAGGAACTAGCGCCCTCGCGCTTGATCTCGCTCGCCGGAATGTCTACAGGGTGTCCGAAAAGGGCCCCATTCTCAGGGTGAGCATGGACGGGGGCGAAGAGCAAATCCTTCGCGTAGAGAACGGAGTCCCTACCGATATTGCGATCGACGCGCCGCGCGGACATCTCTACTGGACGACGTTTGCAGGCCAGATCGTTCGGGCGAACCTCGACGGAACTGAGCGTACCGTTGTCGCTTCGGACCTTGCGGGCGACGGGTTCCCCTCTGGAATCGCCCTCCAGCTCGACTGCGGCAACGGCAGAATCGACCCCGGCGAGACTTGCGATGTGGCGATCGAGCCCGGTTGGACCGGCGAATGCGTCACCGAGTGTTTCGACAACGATCCGTGTACTTCAGACGAAGTAACCAGGCCGGGAACCTGCTCGGCGCGATGCGAGTTCGAAACGATCACCGAACCCATCGACCGCGACGGCTGCTGCCCGAACGATTCGTTTACGCTCGTCGACGATTCCGACTGCACGCTCAGCCCCTGGCCCGACGTCCCGGCAGTTTCAACCTGGGGCGCGGTTCTCTTGTCGCTGCTTCTTGCCGTCGGCATTACACTGAAGTGGCGCGGTCACCAAGCCGCAGCATAGGCCGCGCAGGCGATTGCGACGGCGCACAACTGATTCGCAAAACCAACCCGGCACGCAACGGACATGGACGACCGAGGACAACTGACGACGGAGCATCGCAACCCGCGTTCGACGCACCTCGATCGCATGTCGGTTGAGCGGGCGTTTGACCTGATCAACGCGGAGGATTCAGGCGTCGCCGCAGCGGTCGCGGCTGCACGCGCCGAGATTTGCCGGGCGATCGACTTGGTTGTCGCCGCATTTGAAAATGGTGGCCGGTTGATCTACGTCGGGGCGGGAACCAGCGGACGCCTCGGTGTGCTCGATGCCGCCGAGTGCCCGCCGACGTTCCTTTCAGACCCCCGATCTGTTCAGGGTATCATCGCCGGCGGCGACGACGCCCTGGTTGCGAGTATCGAAGGAGCCGAGGATCACGAAACCGACGGTGAAGCGGCCATCGAAGCGCGAGCCGTCGGATCAAGCGACGTTGTCTTTGGAATCGCTACCGGCGGTACCACGCCTTTTGTGCTGGGAGCGCTGCGACGAGCCGCCCAGCGCGGCGCCAAGACCGTTTTCCTCGCGTGCGTACCGGATGAGCAGGCGCCTACGGAAGCCGACGTCTCGATTCGCGTCATCACCGGACCTGAAGTCGTCACCGGCAGCACACGTATGAAGGCCGGCACGGCTACCAAAATGGTTCTCAACATGGTCTCCACGATCGCGTGGGTGCGGCTCGGCAAAGTCTACGAGAACCTGATGGTCGACGTGAACACCGGGGTCAATGCGAAACTCGTCGACCGCGGAACGCGCATGATCCAGGCTGTCACGGGGCGAACGCGTCAGGATGCTCGGGCGCTTCTTGCAGACGCAGGCGGGCGGGTCAAGATCGCCCTGGTCATGCACGCGCGAGGCGTGGATCGACCAAGCGCCCAAACGCTGCTCGCTGAACATGGCGACCACGTCGGTGCGATCATCGCATCCGCGCGCACCGGCTCGTCCGAAATTCACGCGAGCCCGGCGCCCGGTCGGGTCGACAATGTGTTGGACGGTGCGACGTAGGCGGAGTCTGTTACATAGCACGAACAACTCCCTGGTGAGATTATGGCGATGATTGAACGTCAGCTGCGGCGCCCCGCCGCCGCGCGGGTTGAAGCCCGCTGCTCGGAACAGAGAAACGTGAAACGCTCCAAGCTCATGCGATACTCGGGATTCCTCGTGATCTGTGCCGGCTTGATGGCTACGGTCGGCGGTTGCAGCCAGATGCACCGCGGTTTGTCGAACAAGTTCGCCTCCAAACCCGTGCGAGCGATCTGGGTCACGCGGTGGGATTACACCAGATCCGCCGACATCACGAAGATCATGGACAATTGTGCCCGCGCGGGGTTCAACACCGTTATGTTCCAGGTCCGAGGCGAGGGCACGGTTTTTTACCGCTCCAAAATTGAGCCCTGGTCCGAAGACATCGGCGGGCGCGACCCCGGCTTTGATCCACTGCAGGTCGCCTGCCAAGAGGCGCATCGGCGCGGATTGAGTCTGCACGCCTGGGTCAACGTCATCCCCGGTTGGCGGGGGAAAGAGCCGCCAGCCAATCCGCGGCAACTCTACAACGCTCATCCCGACTGGTTTTGGCGCGACTCCGCGGGGCGACGACAGCCGCTTGGTTGGTACGTGAGCCTCAACCCCTTGTATCCAGAAGTTCGCCGACACCTCGTCGCCGTTATGCGGGAGATTGTCGAAGGGTACGCCGTCGACGGGCTGCACCTTGACTACGTGCGATTTCCCAACGAATGGAACGACTCCTATCCCGCCGGAGCGACCGTTCCCGATTATCCGCGCGATCCGCGAACGCTTGCGATGTTCCGGCGGGCGACGGGCAAGACCCCCGACACCGCACCGGCTGCCTGGAACGCGTGGCGGACGGCTGCGATCACGCAAGTCGTGCGAGACATTCGGGTGATGACCCGCCGCGTGAAGCCGCAGATCGCACTAACCGCCGCCGTGGGAGCGTCCATGGACGAGGCGAAGCGCCTGCACTTCCAGGACGTTCGCCAGTGGATCCAAGAACGGCTTGTCGATGCTGTCTTCCCCATGAATTACGAGTCGGATCTTTTCGTCTACTCGCGGCGGCTCGACGAATGGTCGAGCGTGAAGGCGCGCGTTCCCGTGATTACGGGCGTGATGTTCGACAAGCGTGACGGAAGGCTCGTTGCGGCGCAGGTCGATCGGGCAGCCCGATCAACGGAGCATTTTTGTGCCTTCGCCTACAACTCCTTGTTTGAACGGTTGGACCGAACGGGTCGACCCATCTACGACGACCAGAGTGGCTCTCGCGCCGCGCTGCGAAGGCGCGTACTTCCGCGGCTGTCACGCCTTTGACCGTCGAGTCGAGGGCTTTTCGCGTTCCTGTTTCCCGAGCCGCGGGCTTTAGCCCGCGCGGTCTTTCCACGTTCGATGCGGCTGGAACGCTCATGAGCCCGGCAATGGAGAACCGGAAGAGCCGCAGGTCGAATCTCTCGGAAGGAAGGTGAGATGCCGGCCATCGGTATTGACGTCGGCGGAACCTGGATTCGTACGGGCGTTGTCGACCCGACAGGCCGGGTGTTGGCACGCCGGCGACCCGATCCGGTCCGCACGGTCGACGAACTCGTCGAATGCTTAGCCCTTGCCATTGATGAGTTACTCGCCGAGCACAACGATGACGACGCGATGTCGATCGGTGTGGCGCTTCCGGGAATCGTCGACGCGGCTACGGGTCTCATTCGCTGCGTGAATCTTCCCTTCTTGGAAGGTGCGGATGTCGTGGGAGCGCTCGCTTCCAGGTTCGACGCCAAGGTGACAGCCTTCACCGACGCCGACGCCGCCACGTGGGGAGAATACCGTGCCCTGTCGTCACAGCCGGAGCGCTTCATCCATCTGCGGCTCGGCACGGGCGTCGCGTGCGGTATCGTGGTGGCTAACAAGCTACAGAATACCAGCGGCGATCGCGCAACGCACTGGGACGCCCTGGTTGTGAGCGAAAGTCGCGAGGCGCGTCCGTGCAAGTGTGGTCTTCGTGGATGCCTCGAGACGATCGCGTCCGGTCCGGCGCTCGAGAAAAGCGCCGAGGCGATCGGCTGTCGCGACGGGCTCGACGGCCTGCAGCGCCTATGGACCAAAGGTGACGCTCGCGCGGCGCTCATCGTTCGTGAGGCTACCGACGCTATCGGGGCCGTCATCGACAATCTGCGACACCGCTTCGCACCTCAACTCATCTCAGTAGGTGGCGGCGTCGTTGATCGGCTGCCGTGCTTGATGGAGCTGGTAGGGAGTGCTCACGCGGACCTTTCGAGCGGCGCCGCGATGATTCCCGAAATCAGGCTCGCGCGGTTAGGCGACGATGCGGGCGTGGTCGGTGCGGCCTTGCTGACGCTGCGATCGTCCGTTTGAGGTGTACGGCACGAGTCTTGCTAGCCGACCTGTCGATTCTTATCTTTTTACACGAAGCCGGTCGACGACGGCCTGCCGATGGGCGTACAATGTCTGGCGAGGACGCCGCATAGGCGCAGATTAGGAGCAAGCGAGTTATGAGCGAACAAGACAAGATCCGAGAAAACGTTTCCAAGGCGTATGCGCGGGCCGTCGAGTCTCCAACCCCTTCGCCGGGTGATTCCGGAGCGCCGGTGCAAAAGGGCGTGGCCGTCAAATCCGCCGGGTATCATGATGAAGAACTCGAGTCGCTACCGCGCGACGCGGTAGAGAACTCGTTTGGCTGCGGCAATCCGCTCGCGTTCAGCGACGTCGCGGAGGGCGACGTTGTGGTCGATTTGGGCTCGGGCGCCGGCATCGACGTTCTTCTGGCAGCGAAGAAAGTCGGACCCACAGGACGCGCGATCGGTATCGACATGACGGACGAAATGATCGCCCGCGCCCGGGCGAACATCGCTGCTTCAGGGCTAACCAACGCCGAAATTCGTAAGGGAACCGTTGAGGACTTGCCCGTCGACGACGATTCGGTCGACTGGGTGATCTCCAACTGCGTGATCAACCTTTCACCGGAAAAGACGAAGGTTTACGCCGAAATCGCCCGCGTACTCAAACCCGGTGGTCGCATGATTGTGACCGACATCGTCGCGTCGGACCTGCCCAGTTGGGTGCTTAACGACAAGGCACTTCATGCCTCGTGTCTGGCCGGTGCGATCGACGAGGAAACCTATCTGGATGGATTGCGTAAGGCGGGGCTCGAGGAGGTTGAGGTGCGAGAGCGCGTTGTTTACGACCAGGCGCTT
>JADFRO010000237.1 GCA_022561255.1 Planctomycetota bacterium
TTCAGGGTGAAGGCGACTGGGCCTTCCGCGATCTGATTCGCGCGGTGGACGCCGGTAAGCCCGTCTCCGACATTGGCAACATCAACACGAAGAGCGTCGTCAATGAGATGCGCCGCCTGATCGAGCCGCTCGACCAGCTTCCCCATCCGGACCGAGAGTTGGTCTATTTTCCCGGCGGCCACCTGCGCGACCTCAACGTCAAGTCCTTCATGTCCTCGCGCGGCTGTGCATATCGCTGTACCTATTGCTTCAACAGCAAGTACAACGAGATGTACAGCGGGAACGGGACACCGGTCCGCCGCTTCTCCGTCGACTACATGGTCGAGGAAATCGAACGCGTCAAGGTGGATTTTGGACTGACGTTCGTTCGTCTCGGCGACGACGTCTTCGCCTACAAGGTCGACGATTGGCTTTTGGAATTCGCCGAAAAATACCAACGCCGCATCGGCGTTCCGTTTTACTGCCTGGTTAGGCCCGATCTCCTCAAACCGCCGCTCGTCCGCGTGCTCAAACAAGCCGGATGTCATTCGTTGAGCATGTCGATCGAAGCAGGAAGTGAGAAGCTACGCCGCGAGGTCTTGCTGCGGAAGATGACCGATGACGTCATACTCGACGCCGTTAAAAACACGCACGGAGCGGGCATCCACATCTACGCGAACGCGATGGTCGGCCTGCCCAACACAACGATCGCCGACGACGTTGAGACGGTCGAACTGGCCGCCAAGTGTCGCGTTTCTTACCCGAGCTTCACCGTGTTTACGCCCTTCGCCGGCACAACGCTCGGTGAAAAATGCTTCAAGCAGGGACTGATCGACGGCGGTTACCCGGAGCACACCACCGACCGCTCGATCCTTAACGGCTTCACCGAAAAGGAAAAGAACGCTCAGGTCAACCTGGTACATCTTGGCATCTACGCCGTGCGTTTTCCGTTTCTCAAGCGAGCGATTTTGACGCGACTGATCTACGTGAAACCCAACCCGGTGTTCTTCTTCGCGTGGTACCTTCTCAAGAACTACGTTTCAGCCAAGCACATCTGGCCCATAAAGGCGAGCATCCGGCAGAAGATGCGTCTGGCGATGCGTGCGCTGGCGTTCGAATTGTCGGGCCGACTGGACGTCGCGAGACTCTTGGGATTTAAGAAAAAGGGTACCCCGCAGCCGCGCGTTATCACGGATCAAAAACCGGTACTGCTTCGACCGGGTCGAATCTTTCAAGACAGCCCCGTGTTGTCGTAGCACGATACGAACCGGATCGCCTACCCGACTGCCCGAAGCTGCTCTTGCTTTGCGGTCAGATTCGCCAGCAGTTCATCGAACGAATCGGCGAACATGGCTACACCTTCGCGCAGAAGTTGATCCGTGACGGCCACCATGTCGACGCCAAGCCGATCGATCTTTTCAAGAACCTCGCGTGCCTCGTCGACGCCGCACGTAATCGAGACTTCGCTGGCGCCGTGATCCAACGTCGCCTCGAGCGTCGCGGGCGGCATGGTGTTGACCGTGTTGGGCCCGATTAAGGCGTCCACGTAGAGCGTGTCGGGGTATTCGGGATTTTTGGTGCTGGTGCTAGCCCACAAGGGTCGTTGGACCCGAGCGCCCGCTCTGGCAAGCGGACCGAAATCGCCCGCTTCGTCAAACACCTCCTCGAAACGGGCGTACGCTTTCTTGGCGTTGGCGACGGCAGCCTGTCCCTTGCAGGCCAACGCATCCCCACCCTTTTCGTCCAACAGCTTGTCCACAAGCGAATCAACGCGACTGACGAAAAATGATGCGACCGACGCGACCCGGTGCAGATCGCCGCCGTTCTTATGTCGAAGGCGCAGCCCGTTTACGTACGCATCCATCACACGCTCGTACATGGCGAGGGAAAAGATGAGCGTTACGTTGACGCTGATCCCCTCACTGATCAGCGTTTCGATAGCCGGTATCCCCTCGTCCGTTCCCGGCACCTTGATCAGCACGTTGGGGCGGTTCAGCTCCGCGAAGAGCCGGCGTGCCTCAACGACGGTCGCCTCGGTGTCGAACGCCAGCTTGGGATTCACTTCGAGACTGACATAGCCATCCAGCCCGTCGGTGCGGTCGTACACAGGTCGAAGAATGTCGGCGGCGCCTGCTACGTCAGGCATCACGAGTCGTTCGTAGATTGTCATCACGTCCGTCTCGCCGGCGTCGAGAACTCTTTGGAACAATCCGTCGTAGTCGTCGCTTCCGGTGATGGCCTTCATGAAAATCGTGGGGTTCGACGTCACACCGACGACGCCGAGATCGATCAGCCGTTGCAACTCTCCCGAGTCCAGCATCCGCCGACTCAGATTGTCGCACCAGACCGATTGCCCTACGGACGACAGCTTCTTGATTCGATCACTCACGCATCCGCTCCTGTGCTTACGCCTTATCTCGGTCCGCGCCTCCTCGTCCAGCGGCGTCGACGCCGAGGCATCGTACACCCTTGGGCAAGCCGCGCGTAGATTGGCTAAACCATCCCAGTGCCTCGGCGCTTACACGCCGAGGGCGGGCATGACGCGCCGCCGAGTCCCGAAGCTCCGCCAGGGGGTGTCGAAGAAGGGACGGCCAGGCTCCCGCCGTGCCCCTGCGGCGCCAGCGACCAGGCCCCGAATCTGCTACGGACACGACCGGAGTCCCCGTGATGTGCTGTACACGTCAAATGGTCTCGATATCCATCCTAAGAGGACCCAAACGGCGTTTTCTTGGCTGAAACGCTTGTTTCGCTTGACAGAGAGCTATCAATATGATATGGTAGCAATAGCTAAAACCATAAGGAGGTAGAACGATGCAAACGCAGGAACGGCAGGTCAACGCATTTAGCGGCTGGGCCATGGTGCCCACACTTTTCGTGGTTGGTGTCGGAATCGGGTACGGGATTTTCTCCTCCATACGTGGTTTGGCCCATGCAGATTCGAGCAATGAACCGCTGAGAATGTTGGTTCTCGGGCTGGTGGTTTCAGTCCTTGCTCTTCCGGTCTGGGTAGTACTCTTTTGGGGATTCTTCACGCTGCAGCCCAACCAGGGCGAAGTGCTGATTCTGTTCGGCAAGTACAAAGGCACGGTCAAGCGCAGCGGGTTCTGCTGGGCCAATCCGCTGTTCTCGAAGAAGAAGTTGTCGCTGCGCGCGCACAACCTCAACGGCGACACCATAAAAGTAAACGACCTCCGCGGAAATCCGATCGAGATCGCCACGGTTGTCGTCTGGTGGGTGGCGGATACAGCCAAGGCGAGCTTCGACGTCGAGGACTACAAGGATTACGTTACGGTGCAAAGTGAATCGGCGCTGCGGCATCTGGCCAGTGCCTATCCGTACGACACAACCAAGGAAGGTGAGCTCTCGCTTCGCGGTAGCATGGACGAGGTCTCGGATGCACTGCGGACGGAGTTGCAGGAACGCGTGAGCAAGGCCGGCCTACACGTTGAGGAGGCTCGTTTGAGCCACCTCGCCTACGCACCGGAGATCGCCGGCGCGATGCTGCAAAGACAACAAGCGGAAGCGATCGTGGCTGCGCGTACGCGAATCGTCGACGGCGCCGTGGGAATGGTGGAGATGGCGCTCACCCGCCTTGAAGAGGGAAACGCCGTCAATCTCGACGAGGAGCGCAAAGGTGCGATGGTCTCGAACCTGTTGGTCGTTTTGTGCGGGGACAAGCCCGCTCAGCCCGTGATCAATACGGGAACGCTCTACAATTAGCGTGCGCGGTGTACTGGCTAGAGCGGAACGCGCTCTGCGCAGGGGGTCTGACCCCGCTCAATTCCCGCTTAGCAAGGGGGGAGGCTGGGCGCTTCGCTGCACCGTAACGACGCCGCTCTCGCGAAGAGATGACTCATCCGATGGCCGAGCGCAAGCCTTATCTGCTACGTCTGCCGCGCGACCTGATGGACGATCTGGAGCGCTGGGCCAAGGACGAGCTTCGCAGCGTCAATGCGCAGCTCGAGTATCTCCTGCGAGACGCGGTCCGTCGCCGGCGTCGCCGAAGCGATCCCCGCGAAAACGGGACGGACTTCGAGCCGCCACCGAAGACGTGACGTCGAACCTCCGGGCGGACCTTTGCCGAACCTTAGACGCTATCGTGGCATCGCGCAGGCTGCAGCCTGCGGCTCAGTTGCGCAGTCGCGCAGTGTGTGTCCCCGGACGCACCTTCTTTCTCTTACGGTCGCTCCTGTGATTCGGATTCAGACAGTGCGGGTTCGGGTGGTGCAGATGCTGCCGCAAGCTCGGGTGGTTCGCGGAGCGGCTGGCCGGCTTTGTAGATGGCAAGACGCTCTTCGAGAAGAGCGAGGACTTCCTCCGCGGCGCTATCGCTCGTCGAACCGGCGATTGTGGCACCGTCGCTCGCTGCGCGGGCGTCCGCCGCGCCGGAACCAGAGGAACTTGTGGAACCTGCGAAACCAGAGGAACCTGCGGAACCGGAGGCCTCGGCGTTGTCATCGGTCCGAGCGACCTCAACTGTCCGAGCTGCCTCAACCGTCTGACGAGCGATTTCGACTGCACGTTTGGCCGTTGTCACGGCTTCGTCGAATCTCCCCATCTCCGCATAGGCTGCTGCCAGCGTGTCCAGGATGATCGGGCTTTGGTAGTTCGTTCTTTCGCAAATGTCTTCGGCGAGTGCGACGGCTTTTTCGCCATCTCGAAACTGCTCGTCACGATAGGTCGCGTAGATCCGGGCGAGGTTGTTACTCACCTCGATGTATTCAGGATTGAGCCGCAGCGCCTCGTCGTACGCGTCGATCGCCTCGGCCACGCGACCCAGCGGTGTTAGTGCCTGACCCAGCGTTCCGAGGAGTTCCGCGTCGTCGGGTTTCTGTTCAACCACGATTTTCAATTGTTCGACCGCGTTGGGTAGATCGCCCAGAACGATCAGCGACTGTCCGAGTCGCAGCCGCGTCGCCGTGGCGGCGGGTTTCGCCTCCAGCCACTGCAACAGGTGGGGAATCGCCTCGTCGAATCGACCGAGTTCGAACAGCGCCCACCCGAGATGTTCGTGCGCCAGGGCGAATCGAGGGTCTTTCCGAAGCGCACGCAGAGAGTATTCGATCGCGCGTCGATACTCCCCAGCCTCGACCAATGTTCGTCCGATGTGGAAGTTCGCGTTGGCGTGGTTGGGCCGATAGCGCAACACCTCCTTGAACCGAGCGAGGTCTTCGACGTTTCGGCCGCTCAAGTGATAGGCG
>JADFRO010000007.1 GCA_022561255.1 Planctomycetota bacterium
CCCAGCGACGGTCGAGCCACCTGGACGAACTGGTCCGGCTCGGTGACCTCCCATCCGCAATCCATTGAACGGCCCAAGACCGAAGCCGAATTGATCGATCTCATCGGGAAAGCCAACGAGACCGCCAAAGCTGCCGTCTCAATTTTAAAGAAGCTCGGCTTTCGCTACCTCCACCAGGTCGACCCTTTCGACGGAGGTCCTTATGTTGGTGCCGCGCGCGACGCGATTGGATCCGTGCGCGAACGTCGACAACTCGTGCTGCCAGCCCTGGCCGATGAACGCGTTCAATCCGAAGACAGCCCCTTGGTGCTGCTCTCCGCAGAAGCCCGTCTGGGATTTCGCGCCACCGTGGTTCCGCGCAGCTTCACCGTCAGCCTGAAAGAGAAGGGCGAACTCAAGGCGGCAAAGTCCGCGGACGTAAAGTGTGAGGTCGAAGGGCGCTCCACGATCATCAGCTTGGTTGCGGAGGGAACGTCGGTCAACAAGGGCGATCTACTTGTCGAGTTGGCCAGCGACGCCATCGAAAATCGGATTCGTGAGGCAGAGCTCAAGGAAACCAACTCCATTACCGCCTACGAGTCCGCAAAAACCGAGCTTGACATTCAGCGCGACAAAAACTCCAGCGACATTCGCAAGGCTGGGCTGGCCATCGAACTGAGGAAGCTTGCCTTCGATAAGTATCAAAAGGGCGAGTGGGTGCAGGCTTCCAAGGACGCTCAGATCGCCATCGAGCAGGCCGAGATGTCCCTGGAGCGCCGCGAGCAGGATTTCATCGGCGCGGAAAAGCTCTTCGAAAAGAACTTCACGACTCGTACCGAATTCGAGGAGATGAAGTTCAACTTCCAGAAGGCGAAGTGGAATCTGCAAAAGGCCGAACTCGCCCAGGACGTTCTGGAACGGTACACCCACGTTGCCGACCTCAAACAACGTCAGTCGGACGTCGAGGAGGCGATTAAGGAGGCCGAGCGCGTCAAGAAAACCGCCGATGGCGAGGAGCTCAGGAAGGCTCGGAACCTGGTGGGTAGAACCAAAGAATTGGAGCTGATTCAGGACCAGCTCGCCAAGCTTCGTCAACAGCGGACGAAGTGCCGCATCTACGCTCCGACGCAGGGTTTTGTCGTTTACTATTCCGGCGGCGGGCGGCGCTTTTTCATGTCCTCCGATCAGCAGATCAAAGTGGGTGCGCAGGTCATTGAACGGCAGGTTCTGATCGAACTTCCCGACACGTCGGTCATGCTCGCGGTGGTGCGTGTGCATGAGACGAAGACGGATAGGTTGCGTCTTGGTCAAAAGACCGTGTTGACCGTTGAGGGCTTCCCGGGCCGACGATTTACGGGCACGGTCACCAAAATCGCGGTGCTCGCCGACAGTCAGAGCAGTTGGCTGAACCCGGACCTCAAGGAATACGAGACGGAAATTACGCTCGATCCCACCGACGCGAAACTCAAGCCCGGCGTGACCGCCCACGCGGAGATTCTGGTCGACACGATCGACGATAAGCTGGCCGTCCCCGTTCAGGCCGTTTACTCGAAAGGTGGCCGCCGCTACGTGTTCCGTGACAAAGGCAACACGATCGAGCATGTTCCGGTGGAGCTCGGCGGGATCGGGCTCGAATGGGTGGAGATCGTCGACGGTTTGGCCGACGGCGATCGCGTACTGCTAGCCTTCTCGGATGAGATGAAGCGGTCGATCCCTGATGTCAGCGGCGACGGCAAACGCCGCCAGGGTTCGGGATACGGAGCCAAACGCGCTACCGGCAGCCGCAAGCCGTCCGGAGCTTCCAAGCAGCATGGAGAGGTCCGCAAAGCGGGGAATCAAGACAGCCCGCCGGAAACGAAGGATCACTCCACGACGACGAACTCGGCGACCGAAGCATCGCACAGCGCGGAATCTACGACCCATTCACAAGACGGCTCCGGTCAGGCGCCGTGACGGATTCACCAACGCCCATCGCCTCACTCCGCAACCTTACGAAGGTCTACGCCAAGCCCGGAAGTTCCGTTTACGTCCACGCGCTTCGCGGCCTCACGATTGATTTTGTCGAAGGCGAATCGGTGGCGATCTGCGGGCAAAGCGGGTCGGGCAAGAGTACGTTGATGAATCTACTGGGTTGCCTGGACCGGCCGACCTCGGGCAGCTACCTGCTCGGCGGCGTCGACGTAGCCCAACTCGATGACGACGAGCTCTCCGACATTCGCTGCCGGCGCATCGGGTTTGTGTTCCAAAACTTCAATCTGATCCCACAACTCAATGTGATCGAGAACCTCGAGACGCCGCTCTTCTATCAGGGTGTGGACCGGGCGGAGCGTCTCGAGCGGGCGAACGAACTCATCGCCGTCGTGGGTCTGACCGACCGCAAATATCACCGGCCCGCCGAGCTTTCCGGCGGACAGCAGCAGCGTGTGGCGATCGCCCGCGCGCTCATTAACGATCCACTCATCCTGCTCGCCGACGAACCCACTGGGAACCTCGACTCCGCAACCGGAGACATGGTCCTGGACGTCTTCGACAAACTGCACGACGAGGGCAAAACGATCTTCATCGTGACGCACGAAGCCCACATAGCCCGGCGCTGCGATCGAACGATAACCCTGCGCGATGGGCTGGTGATCGACGACGTACGAACCCGCAGCGGCTAGGCGACGACGTTACGTGTCGACGTGACCACCCCCCCCACCGACTCACGATCCTTCGATCGTCCGATATGTGAAAAGCCGCCAGCAGTTTCCCAGAACCGGTTTCCCATGCTTCAAGCCCTGCCCAAGGGACACCAGGAAAACCCTATCCGAGAATAGCAGGCAGTTCTGGCGGTTTTCCGTCAAGTTATTTACCCCATCTTGACGAACCTAGTTAGACCGTGTATATTACCTAGACTACCCATATTAAACCCGGCGGTTATCGCGACGCTGCTCGCGATCTCGTTGACTGAAAACGGACCTTTTACGGAGCGACGAATGGCGCGGCGAGACATGTCTATCGAGGAAATGTGGAAGAGTTACCTTAGCAGGCGGACGGTTCTGATGCGAAACCGGATCGTCGTGCACTACAGCCCCCTGGTCCACACGCACGCGGCCCGCTTGTCGCGTAAACTTCCGGCGCAGGTCTCGTACGACGAGATATGCAGCGCCGCGTTCGACGGGTTGATCGAGGCGGTCGAGGCATACGATCCTGAACGGAAGGCGAAGTTCGAAACATTCTGCCAGCAACGCATCTCCGGAGCGGTTATGGATTGGCTACGGAGTCTGGACCCGCAGAGCCGGACCGTGCGGACGTTCGAGAAGCGTCGCATGCTGGTCAAGGAAGCGCTGGGCAGCGATCAGGAGTTCAGCCCGTCGCAGGCTGAGGTCGCCAAGCGGATGGACATGGACGTCGACCGGTACGACTACTTGTCGCGTCTCTCTCAGCTCGGCAAAGAGGTCCACTTCAGCGCGATGGAGCCGTCCGGTGATCGCGGTCAGTCGGGGGCGTCACACACGTGGGACGTCCGCGACACGCATGGCGAAGACCCATCGGTCAAGATTTCGCGCGAGCTGCTGGCGGAGCATCTCACGAGCGGACTTGCTCGTGAAGAGCGGCTGGTGCTGATCCTCTACTACTTCGAGCAGATGACGATGGCGGAGATTGGTAGTGTCCTGAGTCTTTCCGAGTCGCGCGTCAGCCAGATTCATAAGGAGATTCTCCAGCGTCTGCGAGCGCGTTTCGGCGGCTCGCTCTGCGAGGAGCTGGTGGCGTAACGCCTCCCAACACCTGCGTTGATTGAACGAAGGGGCCGGTCACTGACCGGTCCCTTTTTTTGCGCGCGACCGAAGTCGACGCGACGGCGGAACCTCCTTGTCGCGGTGCTGCGGTCACCGTAGGATCGCGCCGATGAGGCGTACTTTTCGTCTGCAGGTTGCGTTCGACGGTACCGATTTCCACGGCTGGCAGAACCAGCCGGGGTTGCGGACCGTTCAAGGTGTGATCGAGCACGCACTGCGGCGTACGCTGCGACATGAGGTGGACCTGATCGGAAGCGGGCGGACCGATGCGGGTGTACACGCCGCAGGGCACGTCAGCAATTTCACGACCACGTGCGAGATGACGCCGGAGCAACTGCGTCACTCGATCGGTTCGCGCCTGCCGGAGGATGTGTCGATCACCGCCGTTCGGCCCGTGCATCCTGAGTTTCACGCCACGCGAGACGCCCGCAGCAAGCTTTATCGTTACCGTATTCATAACGCGCGTCGCGGGGCGGTCGAGGGCCTGACTCAGCGCTGCACTTATCATTTCTGGGAATCGCTGGACGTTGAGGCGATGCGAGCAGGCGGTCAGCACTTCATCGGAGAGATGGACTTCACGGCCATGGCGGCGACGGGCGGGGTACGCGAGTCGATGGTGCGAACGGTTTTGCGGTGTGACGTCGAACGACATCTGGACGAGATTCGTATCGACGTGGAGGGCACGGGCTTTTTATGGAAACAGGTTCGCAACATGGTGGGCACGTTGATGAATGTCGGGAGAGGTCGTTGGGAGCCGCAGCGCGTCGCCGAGATTCTTGCGACCCATGACCGGGCGAACGCGGGTCCAACGGCGCCCGCGTTGGGACTCTGCCTTCAGTGGGTTCGCTATCCGCCGCACTTGCTCTCATGCCCGGCGCAGGCTGACGTTGGCGACGCGCCATCGAGCGAGCATCCCGCGGAATGAAAATTTGCCACGTTATCACGCGCCTCATCGTCGGCGGCGCGCAGGAAAACACGCTGCTAACCTGTCGCGGGCTCGCAGAGCGTGGTCACGACGTGACGCTCATCGCCGGTCCTGAGACGGGTCCGGAGGGGTCGCTGTGGGAGCAGGCGGAGCGATTTGGCGGTAAACTTCTGCGTCTCGCTTCACTTCGTCGGGCGGTGCATCCTGTTCTCGACGTTCGCGCGCGCGTCGAACTTACGAGGATCTTCGATCGCCTCGGTCCGGACGTCGTTCATACGCACAGCAGCAAGGCCGGGATTCTCGGTCGATTCGCGGCTGCCCGAGCAGGTGTGCCGACGATCGTTCACACGATTCACGGGATGAGTTTCAACCGTACGCAAGGCGCATTAACGCGCATGGCTTATCGCGCCTTGGAGCGACGGGCTGCGCGCTACACCTCGCACTTTGTAACCGTGGCCGATGCGATGATCGATCAGTCCGTGGCTGCAGGGATCGCACCGCGCGAGCGGTTCGTGGTGATCCGCTCGGGTTTGGAGGTGGAGCGTTTCGCGCCGGACGCGCGTTCGAGAGAGAGTAGCCGGAAGCGCTGGGGTGTGAGCGGGGATGAAATTGTCGTGGGTACGGTTGCGCGTTTGTTTCAGCACAAGGGGTACGAGTCGATCCTTAAGGCGATGCCGCGCATGGTCGCTCGTGAACCTCGTCTGCGGTTTGTTTGGATGGGTGACGGCCCGCATCGAAAACGGTACGAGCGTTTGCTGGAGCGGATCGGGCTTTTTGATCGTGTAACTTTTCTGGGTTTGGTCGCTCCGGAAGCGGTGGCGGAGGCGATCAACGGTTTCGACATGGTGCTGCACGCTTCGCGTTGGGAGGGTCTTCCGCGAGCGGTCGTGCAGGGGTTGCTGGCTGCGGTGCCCGCGGTCAGCTTCGACATCGACGGGGCTGGGGAGGTCGTGGTCGACAATGAAACCGGCAGACTTGTTCGGTACGGCGACGTGGATGGTCTGGCTGATGCGGTCGTCGCGCTGGCCGGTGATTCTCAGCAACGTCGCAAACTCGGGTTGGAGGGCCGGGCGCGATGCGTTGCGGCGTTCGACTGGCGCAAGATGGTGAATGAACTCGATGCGCTCTACGCGCGTCTGAGAACGTGTGCGACGGTACGTTGACGCTCGCGGGCGCTCGATTCCGGGCGCTTCAGCTCACTCCCAGCGGTACAACGCAAGCTAGGGTGACAGTAGCATGTCACGCCCATTGTTTGTCCTTCCCTTTTGTCGGTAAAACTGGTATAAGTGACTGATCTTTCCCGCCTTTGTGTTGGACCTGACAGTTGAGGGTTCTACAAACCAAAATGAACGGCGCTTCAAATACAACTGCGGATCAGTGTCCGCGCTGCGAGTCGCGGAGCCTGATGGAGGCGGATCGGGGAAGCGGGCGCGATCTTCGTCGATGCCGCGTTTGCGGGATGATTTGGCCCCTGGGAAAAGATGCCCCGCGTGTTGTGCCACGCAGCGATGTACGCGCTCGATCAACCGATGAGCCTGCAGACTGATGGGCGGCCGGTGCGCCGGAAGGTCAGTTCCTTTGCGATCGCTACTCTGACACCCCTCGTGTCGTTGCGGACGTAAAGGCGTGTCAGTTCGGCTGGGCAGAGTCGATGATTCCTTCGCCCGGGGCGACGCCCGACAGCACGTTTTCATATACTTTCACGTGTTGTTCGATGCAGCGGCGCAGTCCGAACACTTCGTACGCTTGACCTCGTGCGACTTCCTTTGTTTTTTCTTGAGACTCGCGGTCCAGCAGTAGCCTGGCGATCGCGGGAGCCATGTCCTTACCGGGTGTCTGTTTGAACAACAGACCGTTAAGTTTGTTGGCGATCAGTTCCGCGACGCTGTGAACAGCCGTACCGATCACGGCGACGTTCGATGCCATCGCCCATGCGATGGCCGTTGTGGAGGTGTCTCCGCGTGATGGCACGATGAGGGCGTCGGCTGCGGGAAGAAGCTGCTCGAACGGATAAGCGTAGCCGGGTGAGACGAGCGTGCGTGGTTTGGGCGTCGAGCGGTCGAGGCGTGCGATCCGACGTTGCTCGCGCGAGCGACCGGAGACGATGAGACGAATGTCTTGGTTCGCACTGCGCAGGAGCGCCGCAGCGCCGTAGGCCTGTAAGTGCCCGCCGTTGCGCGTGGCGGGTTCGGGCGTGATGGCGACGAAATCACCCGCGGACACGCCGAGGGCTTCTCGAAGCGTCGTGCGCCGCGAGGCGTTGACGAGGGCAAAGTCTATTGCGGGCCGTACGACGACGCACAGGTTCGGCGGCAGCCCCCCTTCGATCAGGCGCCGTCGTGCCCATTGGCTTGTGCATATGACGGCGAAGCCGATGGGCCTGGCGATCGCGCGTAGGCGTTTGATGTAACGGGTAGCGTGCAGTGGATCGAACAGCTCGACCACCGTTGGGCGTCCGGTCGCTGCTGCGACGGTCGCGGCGCGGGGGCCCCACGCATGGATGAGATCGACGTTGCGCCTACTCGCAAAGCGCTCGACGAGGGGGCTGACGAGCGCGTCGACGCCGGCGAGCAGGGGAAAGGCGTGAATCGCAACGTCAAGCGATCGCAGGGCGGCTCTGCCGGTTGCGTGCAGCGTGGCGAGTGTTTGGTTGAAATCGTCACGGGAGAGGCGGTCGAGCAACTGGGTCACGGCGACGCGCTGCTCCCAACCTGCGCTCTCGTCGAACAGGTGGACGACGTGCGTCATCGTCTTGCGTCGGAATCGCGTGGGGTATGATCGTAGAAGAGTTTGGCAATGCGCTGGGCGAGCCGGTCGGAAAGCTCTCTGGCGATGGCGCTTTTGGTCTTGAGGCGAGCGACGTCGACGCCGGATAGGAGCGCGGTGACGAGTTGACCGTCGGGACTCATGGGCCAAAGGCGGACGCGGCTTCGTGATTTTTTCTCTTTCACGTTGATTACCTTGACGGCGACAGTCCAGAGGGCGGCCTCTTTCGTTTCGGTGAACTGTTCATCGCCGAGATAATCCCGAACTTCGACCCACAACACCTGGTCGGCTTCGAGCATCTCTCCGAGTTCGCGACATCCGCGTCGACCGAAATTGGGGAGACTCTGGCGGAGGGCGTCGATGGACTCGCGTGGAATGATCTTCGTAACGGCTTGATGACGCATCAGGGCCTGTGTCAGGTCGTCGAAAAGGTCGTTTCGAGCTTGGGGCCAATCGACACGCTCGTGGACGTCGTCCACGAAGACCATGAGGCGTTCTTGCGTCAGTCGAAATTTGGCTTCGACCTTGGCGGTGCGGCCGACACCCATCAAGTAGAGGAGTTCTCCACCGCTGTAGGTGCAGCCGGTCGAAAGGGTTGCGATCGCAAGCACTAGAGCATGTCCCATATTTGAATGCCGGGTCCGCCGGCCTGCGAGCAACCTCGAACGCCCAGGAATCGCGGGGGCTAGAGCCCGCGGCCCGGAACACAGAAACCCGAATCGCTCTGGAGCGAACTTCGTTTTCGTGTATCGCTCGACCCCTCTGTTTCCCCCTTCAGCAAGGGGGTACGAAAGGGCGGTTCCGCTACGCGATTCCGGATGCGCTATCGACCTACAGTTCGACGGTGTGTTCATAGAACTTCCTTGCGACCTGCTCGGCGAACTTTCTGTAGGTGGCTTCGCGCACGAGCGGGGCGTTGGTTCTCGACAAGAGCACGGGGCTTCCCTCGGGATGGATGCATCGTACGGGATTTAACTCGTACCGGCGTAGCTGGTCGGGGTCGGCGCGGATATCGTGGACGGTGACGGACGCCTCGATTCGCCCCGTCAGGAACTGAGGCTCCCTCGGATTGCGCATCTGGAACTTGAGCACCTCCAGGTAGATCACGTAATCCGCCTCGAACTTTCGACCCACGGCGTAGGGGTCGACCTGGGCGTCCACGTTTCGCTGCAGAAAGTCTTCGACGTCACGTGCGTCGACGACCTGTGTCGCCTTTTGTCGCTGCTGTAGCTCCGTTCGGAGCTTGTCACTGACGTAGGTTGCGAGTTCGATTCGAGCGAAGCGATAGTCAAACAGGGTAGCGGGCTCAGTCCAAACCAGGACCGCGACGCGCTTGCCTGCCAATTTGTCGAACTCGGCTGAGATTTTCTTCCTGTGCTCGCCGACGAAGATCAGCGGAGTGAGCATGTTGCACGACGTGACGAAAAGCATCAGCAACGGCAGGGTCCAACAGATAACGATACGGACCATTTCGGGCATCTCCGTAGCGGCGATCGAAACCGCCGAATTATGATCGAAACTCTGCTCGGACTAAAGTCCATTTCCCCGGGTCAACGCGGTCATGGTTGCGAGCTTGTAAACCCAAGCGGCCAAGAGTGTCACCGCGATCGCCACCGTGACGCGCATGGGGGCGAGTCGGTACCAATTGATGCGCCATGCTCGTCCGGTGATCAAAACGGCGGCACTCATTATCGTGGCGAGCGCGGTTGCGAACGCGATCAGCAGACCCGCAGGTTGCGCGTGGAACGCTGAGATGAGCCGGCCACGGACGGCGTGGGCGAAGGCGGTCGTCATTCCGCATGTCGGGCAGGGGATTCCCAGCAGCATCGGGAAGCTGCAAGGGGCGTATCCCAACTGGCGATGAGCGCCGAAGCCTTCTGCGGGCGGCGTTAGTGAGGCGGCGACGATGAACAAACCGATGCCGCCGGTCATCACCACAAGAGCGATCAGCCGAGTCGAGAAACCCGATGCGGCTGGGTCTCGATGAATGATTGGGCCAAGCGGGTGGGCTGAGGGCGCGGCGCGCTGTGCGGCTGAGGGGGTCGAAGCGTCAGCTTGGGGCACGCAGCGGGATGGTGCCGTTGGGTTGGATGAGTCCACGCGGCGAGGATAGATCGAGGCGGATTCCCGGTCAAGCTGAAGGGTGTTGCAACGGGTGGGCGTCGGTTCGTCTGGAAAACCCGTATGGTGAGGATAACAGCCGTCGAGTCTGGTTCCATCGCGGCGCACAGGGGCGGCGGATTTGCCGTGTAGATGCCGATGACTATAATCCGCGCAATTCTTCCCGATGTCGCGAGTTGGGGATCCGGCGTGGGATTCGAGCGTGACTTCCGATGACGGACGGAATCACCCTCCTCTGACGGACTGGAGTTGTGCGTGGCAGATCAGCCGGTTTCTCCGACGCAAGACAAGTACTACTTTCTCGTACGCCGACTTCACTCGCTGACGGGTCTGGTCCCCGTGGGTATTTTTCTGTGCGTGCACCTGGCGACGAACGCGACCGTTATGGCGCCGGGCGAGCCGGGGGCGATGTTTCAAGAGTCCATCGAGCGCATTCACGCGTTGGGGCCGCTGCTGGTTCCGGTTGAAATCGTCGGCATCTTCATTCCGCTTCTGTTTCACACACTGCTCGGTTTTCAGATCATCTTCACGAGTCGGTCCAACGCCCAACAGTATCGCTACGGCGGCAACGTCCGTTACATGCTGCAGCGTACGAGCGGTATGATTGCGTTCGTTTTTATCCTGTACCATCTTTGGCAGATGCACTGGTTCGGCGCGGGTCTGGGCGGCGGAGCGTTCGAGCTGCATGACGAGGCTGGAGTCGCTACGGGAGCAGCCACAACGGCCGCAGCGATTCAGTCAGCGTGGTGGGTGGTTTGGGCGTACAGACTCGGAATCGTCGCGACGGTTTTTCACCTTGCCAACGGAATCTGGACGTCGCTGATCACGTGGGGCATTACCATTCGTCCCAACACCCAGCGCGTTTCGGGTTACGCATGTACGGCGCTCGGAGTTGTGCTCTGTGCCGTGGGGCTCGGTGCGTTGCGTGGATTTGCGACGTTTGATGTGACTTCCGCTGATCCTGAGGCGGTCATGTCCAGTGGGACGAGGCCGGCGGAACGGGGCTAGCGCCGCAGAAACCGTACGGGTTGGAACCCGGTGCCATCCTTGAATTTTTTTGCCTGTAAAGAGTGAGCCATGGCTAAGCAGCATGTCGTTGTGATCGGTGGCGGGTTGGCGGGGCTCGCAGTCACGATGAGGCTCGCCGAGGCGGGCATTCACGTCTACCTGGTCAGCATGGTTCCGGTGAAGCGCTCGCACAGTGTCTGCGCGCAAGGGGGGATCAACTCGGTCAACGAACTGACGCGGCAGCAGGGCGACAACGAGTGGTTGCACCTTGACGACACGGTATACGGCGGCGACTTCCTTCAGCATCAACCGCCGGTCAAGGAGATGTGCGACTGGGGTCCCAGGGTGATCCATTTGCTCGATCGCCTGGGGGTTCCTTTCAATCGCACACCGGAAGGATTCCTCGACCAGCGCCGCTTCGGCGGTACGATGTTCAAGCGTACAGCTTTCGCCGGTGCGACGACCGGGCAGCAACTCATCTACGCTCTCGACGAGCAGGTTCGCCGGTGGGAGGCGGACGGTCTGGTTGAAAAGTTCGAATACTGGGAATTTCTCGGTCCGATCGTGGACGAGTCGGGACATTGTCGCGGCGCCGTCGTTCAGGACATGTTCAGTATGAAGATTCGCTCGCTCGCGGGCGACGCGCTCGTACTTGCAACGGGTGGATGCGGTCTGATCTACGGTCGCAGTACGATGTCGATGATCTGCACCGGCGGCGCAGCCGGGCGGGCGTTCAAGTCGGGCGTGCACTACGCCAACGGCGAGTTTATTCAGGTTCATCCAACGGCTATTCCCGGGACGGACAAGCTTCGGTTGATGAGCGAGAGCGCTCGCGGTGAGGGTGGTCGCGTTTGGGTGCCCGCCAAGCCGCAGGACACACGCGATCCGCTATCCATTCCCTCCGATGAGCGGTACTACTTCCTCGAAGAGCGCTATCCCAAGTATGGCAACCTCGTACCGCGCGACATCGCCACGCGCGAGATTTTCGACGTGTGCGTCAACCAGGGTCTCAGCGTGGAACGCGGCGCGCTCTGTGTGTATCTCGATGTGACGGAGTTATCCCCCGAAACGCATAAGAAGCTGGAAGGCATTCTGGAGATTTATGAGAAGTTTCAGGGCGTCGATCCGCGCCAGGTTCCGATGAAGATTTTTCCTGCGGTTCATTATTCGATGGGGGGGCTGTGGGTGGATTATGAGCGCGACGGGAATACGGGCGGGCTCGTTGAGGGATCGGTACGCAATCACCACAGCAACGTTCCCGGTATCTTCGTGATCGGTGAGGCTGACTATCAATATCACGGGGGCAACAGACTTGGCGCCAACTCACTGTTGAGTTGTATCTTCACGGGGTTGTTTGTCGCTCCGACGCTTGAGAACTGGTTGAAGTCGCTGCCGAAGGGTGGTGCCGAGGATCAGCCGGTCTCTTTGTTCGACGGGGCTGTCGCGGTTCATCAGTCGGACATGGACGTGTTGATCCGGAACCAGGGTGATGAGAACCCCTACAAGCTTCACGAGGAGCTGGGCGAGTTGATGACACGCTGCGTTACGGTTGTGCGTATCAACAAAGAGCTTCAGGATTGCGTCGACAAGATCGGTGAGTTTCAGGAACGCTACGGTCGGATCTCGATCGCGGACAAGGGTGAATGGACGAATCAGAACTTCAGCTTCACCCGCGCTTTGGGCGATATGTTGACAATGGCTCGGGTGATCGCGAAGGGTGCGTTGCAGCGTGACGAGTGCCGTGGTGCGCATTTCAAGCCGGAGTTTCTGATCCCCGCACCAGAGTCGGACGAGCCGGCGGAGCTTCGCCGTCAGGCGCAAACGTGGTGCGACGCGTTCAAAGTGAAAAACGAAAAGTGGCTCAAGAGCACGATCGCCAAGTATACGCCTAGCGGACCGGAGCTTAGCTACGCGGACGTCGACACGAGTTTGATCCCCCCGCGTCCGCGGACGTACGGACTTAAAGGCGCCGAGATTATCGAAGAAACGTGGCGGAACATGACGGCCGGTGGTACCGGTGATCGCGGCGGCGATGCGGTGGTCGCGCCGGCGAGCGCGTCGTAGGCGGCGCATTACGAAAGTGGAGCCGGGCGGGCGTGAGTCCACGGTTTGACTTGAATCTTGACACCTAATTGCTGACGCATACGAGGCTGTTTGATGTCCAGAACCCTTGAGGTCAAAGTACTACGCCAGGCGGACCCGCACAGCGGATCGCACTGGGAGACGTTCGACGTCGCCTACGAAGCGGGCATGAACGTGACGACCGTGATGCAGCGCATCGCAGCCAATCCCGTCACGGCGGATCATCGAGATACGACGCCGGTAGCGTACGACGCCTGCTGCCTGGAAGAAGTGTGCGGGGCATGTACGATGGTGATCAACGACCGCGTACGCCAGGCGTGCTCCGCACTTGTTGACACTCTTCTCGCGGACGGCGCGGGCGTGATCGAAGTTCGACCGATGACGAAGTTTCCCGTCATCCGCGATCTCGTCGTCGATCGCAGTCCCATGTTTCAGTCACTCAAGCGAGTCAAGGCGTGGGTCCGCGTCGACGGATACTACGATCTCGGATCCGGACCCCGCGTTACGAGGCAGGAACAGGAAGAGGCGTATCCGCTCTCGCGTTGCATGAGTTGTGGATGTTGCGTGGAGGCGTGCCCGCAGTTCAACGATCACTCCGCGTTCATCGGTCCAGCCACAATATCCCAGGCGGTCCTGTTCAACAGTCATCCCACCGGCAAAGTCGATCGCGACGACCGGCTGGCGGTTCTTAGCGGTGTAGGCGGAATCGTCGACTGCGGTAACAGTCAGAACTGCGTGAAGGTCTGTCCGAAAGACATTCCGTTGACCGATTCGATCGCTAAAGCAGGCCGCGATACAACCACATACAAAATAAGGCAGTGGTTCGGTCGATAAGAGCCTATCATAAGTCGCAAGTAGTCTCGGCGGAACTCGAGATCGGCGGATCGTTTCGACGCTGCGTGAGGTCTTGCCTATCGCTGGTTCGCCCGGGCTAAAGCCCGCGGCTCAGGGTGGACTGTTTGGCGATGTGCTCGGGGTCGGCGGTGTTGAATCGGTGAAACCTCTGGGAAACTTGCCTGCAGGAAGGGCGTATACGCGGTGAACAAATCATTCCTTACCGTTGCGACATGGTTGGCTGTTGCGGTCGCATTGGCCGGGCTGACCGTCTGCGCTGTGGCTCAACCCATCGATCCAAAAAATCCGCCCGAAGGTCGTTTCAGCGACGAATGGGCTGAGATTTACCTGGGCGGAGGTAAGGTCGGCTTTGCCCACTCCTCGTTCACGCGCCGAGGTGATCGGATTCAAACGGAGCTGCGGTTTCGTATGGTACTGGGCCGAGCGGACCAGCCCGTGAAGATCGATCTTCGTCAGGAATCCGTTGAAACCCTGGCTGGTGTCCCGATCAGCTTCGCATCGGAAACCGACATGTCGGTGATGAAGTCCACAACGCGGGGCACCATCGCCAACGGTCGGGTGAAGATCGTCACGTCGCAGTTCGGTATGGAGCAGACGCAGGAGTTTGATTTTCCCACCGGTGCGCTGATGACGTGGGGTACGTTTCGTGAGGGTTTGCTTCGCGGGTTCAAGCCGGGAACGGAGTATTCATTTCCCATCTACGCGCCGGAGCTTCGTCTGGATGGAGCGGTCACGTCGAGGACGATCATCGGTGATTGGGAGGAGTTTTCGCATCGTGGCCAATCGATCCGGGGGCAGCGCGTGGTTGTGACGTTGGAGTCGCCCGTCGGATCGATGGAGATGGTGTCGTGGGTCAACGCCGACGGGCTGCCGCTCAAAGCAAAGCTGCCTATGCCCGGTATGGGCGACATGTTGCTGATCACGACGGACCAGGCTACGGCGCTTTCGGATTTTGTTCCGCCTGAGTTTTTCATGACGAGTGTCATCAAGGCCGGTCGCAAGATCGACCGGGCGTCGGCGAAGCGCATCAGGTACCGCATCCGTGCCAAGAACGACAAGACGAAACTGAGCGATCTGCCCGATACCGGGGCGCAGCGCGTGCTGGTCAAGAAGGATGGATCGGTCGAGTTGGTGGTTTCAAGGCAGCCGCACGCGGTGATTCCCAACCGCCGCCACGTCGACCCGACCGGAGATTTTTCCGAGTACCTAGGCTCGAACCTGATGATCAACACGGCCGATCCTAAGCTCATCGAGCTGGCGAAAAGGGCTGCACGCGGCGAGAAGGAAGCTTTCGCGCTGGCGGACAATCTGCGACGGTTCGTGACCGACTACGTTGCGACCAAAAGTCTCAACATCGGTTTTGCGACCGCAAGTGAAGTCGCGCGAACGCGTGAGGGGGATTGTAGCGAGCATGGTCTGCTGCTCGCGGCGCTGGGTCGAATCAGCGGCTTGCCGTCGCGCGTCGTTGTCGGACTTGCGTACGTTTCTTCGTTCGGCGGTCGCGAGGACATCTTCGGTTATCATCTGTGGACGCAGTTTTATATCGACGGGCGCTGGGTCGACTTCGACGCCGCTCTTGGCGAGTCGGATTGCAGTCCGATCCGCATCGCGTTCGCGGTTTCGTCGCTGAAGAACTCCGGCCTGGCTGATCTTTCCTTGCCGCTTCTTTCGAAGATCGGCGCGATCGACATCGACATTTTGGAAATCGAGTAGGGCGGGCTGCTCCTGCAGAGCGCGCAGCTCTGCCCGCCCCACATGGCTCAACCGATTGTCCTTCTCGGCGCCGTCTTCATGGCTTCACTTCGCGCTTCGAAGAATCGTTCTTAGCGCTGTAACTGTAGAACTCACGCCACCTGATATCCGCCGCGACCGCCCACCATACTCCGCTCCTCCCGTCGCCAATGATCGTGCGCGTACGGCTCTTGAGCTTCGCAAGCTCGGCCTGAGGAAGCAAGTCATTATCCTCGCATAGCTTCGACACCCCCATGCGGGCAACCGCGCGTCCTTCGTCTTCGCCCAGGTTGTGAACATAAGTAGTCGTCCCTGAATAATCATTTAAAGTTCTATTTTTCTAGGCTGAAGTTTCGCTTGGCTGGTGGTATACTTTGCAAGGAAGTCATGGATGATCGATCAAAACCTTGCAATTTGTGAACGGAATCATGAAGCCCAAGACTCAATCTCGCGACACTTTTGAACTGTTTCAATCTCACTTCGACCAGCTGCTCAATCCGCAGCATGAGCTGGTGGTGCTGGCCAACAAGATCGATTGGTCCGGCCTGGAGACGGCGTTCGTAGATTGCTACAGCCCGGACATGGGCGCGCCGGCCAAGGCGGTCCGTTTGATGGTCGGCTTGCATTACCTCAAATACACCTTCAGCGAATCGGACGAAACGTTAGTGGACCGCTGGGTCGAGAACCCGTACTGGCAATACTTCTGCGGCTACACGCACATGCAGCACGAATGCCCGATCCATCCCACGAGCATGACGAAGTGGCGGAATCGGGTGGGCGCCGAGCGACTGGAGGAACTGCTGAAGGAGACGATTCGCGTAGCGATTCGTGAGAAGCACTTGCCCCGGCGTGATCTTCGGCGCATTACGGTAGACACAACAGTCCAAGAGAAGAACATCACCTATCCCACGGATTCAAAGCTGCTGTACAAGGCGATTGTCCAACTTGGCGACGCGGCAAAGGCGCGTGGCATTCCGCTTCGCCAGTCGTACGTTCGGGTGGGTAAGAAAGCGGCGGTGATGGTCGGCCGTTACGCGCACGCCAAGCAGTTCAAGCGTATGAAGAAGCGGTTACGCAAGCTACGCACCTACGTGGGCCGCTTAATTCGCGACATAGAAAACAAGGTGACGGGGATCGATGAAGAACTGGCCACCTTGCTGGATCGCGCGGATCGGATTCGTTGTCAAGAGCCCCAGGACAAGAACAAACTCTACAGTTTACATGAACCGGAAGTTCAGTGCATCAGCAAGGGCAAAGCCCACAAGCGTTACGAGTTCGGTCAGAAGATCTCGGTAGCCACGACGAACCGCAGCAACTGGATCGTGGCCTCAAACTTGATGGAAGGTAATCCGTACGACGGCCATACGTTGGCGGCGACGATCGTCACTACGGAAGAAGTTACGGGCGAGGCCGTGACAGATGTGTATGTGGATAAGGGTTATCGAGGTCATGACTACACCGGTGAAGCAACGGTTCATCGTGCCGGACAGAGTCAGCGGAACGCAACGCGGGCCGAGCGAAAGCGCAGGCGTCGTCGCAGCGCGATCGAACCGAAGATCGGACACCTGAAAAGTGATCATCGTATGGGTCGATGCTTCCTGGCTCGGCTAACCGGCGATGCGATCAACGCCGTGCTGGCCGCTGCCGGGTCCAACCTGCGAAAACTGCTGGGTTTGATCCGCGGTGGAGGCGGTCGGTTTGTTCATGCGCTGATTCGTTGGATAGAAAACGCGGCAACCGCGAGCCATTTGCCCAGACTCAGATGCCTTGCTGCAGCCCAAGCCGCTTTTTCAGGGACGACTATTTTAGGGCAAAGCGGGCGAGAGATAGGACATGAGCTCGATCTAACGGTTCTGTGGAAGCTCAACGCGCACTCGGCTTTGCTGTTTGGTTACTCGCACTTTTGGGACAGCGACGTCATCGTCCAGACGGGGGTTAGTGAGGATGCCGACCTGATTTACGTTCAGTACGGGTATAAGTTCTGACGGTCGTTCGCTATCACCTGACTTCGCGCGATCGCGGATGGACGGCGGCAAGAGTCTACGACACCGATCGGAAACGAAGGAGAACTTTCGGATGAGACGAATGAAGAAGTTGATACTGATCCTCGGAGTGGCGGGAGCGCTGAATTTTTCCTGCTCGGGCATGATCACCCGGAGCTTGCGTGACGCGGTACTGGCCGGCGTGTCGGGCTTTCTGACGGAATTCACGACCGATACGCTCAACAACGCTCTGAGCGGCGGCGGTTAGACATATCTCGGTCCGCGCGAGCGTGCGGCAGAGGGGGCACGCTCGCGATGAGCCCTCCACTTTTGGGTGATTCTCGCAGATTGAGGCGCCGAAAACCATCCGTGGTCGGCGACTTGGCTGTCCGCGTCGAGGCGCACGGGGTCCGAGAAACGTCAGGGTTCTCCCCTTCGTCCCAATAAGTACTCGCCCTGGGTAGGGCGCTATGCCCCAGTCGTCTGCGGCAAGGCCGGAGCTTCATCGCAACTTCCCCCATGCCGATAGGATGTCCGGGACACACGGATGTCCGCACCCGCAATGTTGAACGAGGGGATACTGCGCATAGCGGCTCTGCCACTCCTCCTCTTCGTACGGGGCGTTCGATGGGCGGTGCGCCGACTTCGACGACCTCGTCCAAACGTGCGCTCGGCGCGAGCCGCTGATCTGTAGAGAAACGCCGTAAGGGACGTGCAGGCCATGAAAACGGGTGCGCATTCGAGCTTCGTCCGGTCGATTCGCCTGAGCGATGCCGAACTTCGCGCGGTCATCGAAGGCGCGGACGCCGACGGAGGCCTCACCGCTGAAACCATCGACGGAGCACCGTGGTTTCAGTTCCGCAAGGACAACTGTGTCGTTCATCTCCAGCAGCCCGGCGATGCGTCCTCCACGCCGTACCTCACCGTTACGCTAAGTCTATCCTCGAAGGCGATCGTTGCGCTTCACGGTAGCTTTGTCCATACGGGATCGCGGTGCGTGGTTCAGTTGATCGGTCTGCGAGGATCCTGGGAAGACGTTCCGGGTGTCGTTAGCAGATGCCGGCTAGTTCAGAACAACATCCACCAGATCGTTGTGCGTTTCGACGTCGCGATTGATCCTGGTTTATACTGCGCAGAGGCGAACAGGCTTCGGGCCTTGGTCGTTGACGATGATCCTTTCTCGCTACGACTTGCGACCGCGTATCTAAGCGAGCTCAACGCCGACGTTGAACAGGCAGACACCGGCGAGAAGGGCGTCGCGATGGCGTTGGAGACTCCATACGACGTTATCTTCATGGACATTTCCATGCCCGGGATGGACGGCTACGAGGCGACGAGGAAGCTCCGCGATGAAGGCTACCGTGGTATGATTGTCGCGGCGACAGCCCTCGAGAGTGATGCGGATCGAAAGAAGTGCACTGAAGCCGGCTGCGATCGGTACATGGGCAAACCGTTCTCGCAGGAAGACTTTCTCAAGATCGTATCCGTCGTGAAGGACGAGCCGCTCTTCAGCACGCTGTCGACTGAAGAATTCCTGGTTGAGCACATCAATGCGTTTGTCGCAGAACTTCCCTCCATCGCGCGGGCGCTTGAGGAGGCGTCGGTCGGAAAGGATCTCGAAAAGCTGGAGTTGCTGGCACGTTCACTAAAGGGCGAAGCCGGCGGATACGGCTTTGATCCGATTACCGCCGCTGCACGGCAGCTCGAAGAAGCGGTGCGCGACAAAGCAGGTACTGAGCAGATTCAAGACCACCTCGGCATGACCTTGAAGTGGTGCCGCCTGGCGCGATCGACGACGTAAGACGCTGCGAGCCGCCCCCCCTACGACAACCAGACGCCTGAATCCCCGCCCCCACCAGGAAAGAAAGAAGCCTTCTGAGAATGGGGATGCCGCCGAATGCGTCATACACCCGGTGGCGTGGTGCCGGCTGGCCAACGAACCTTTTGGGCGTCGTTCGGGACCGCTTGATGCGGGATCGACTGCTACCTATGTATCCCACCAACGGTCTGGAACATGGAGGATCGCGCTTCACCGGCTGATTCTTCCATTCACGACGCTTCGCCGGTTTTTGTCGGCGGTTGAAAGGAATCTCATGAGAAAGCGTAAATCAGGTCTGCGTAGGTCGGCAGCGATTGTGTTGGGGCTGGTAGCCGGCGCCGCCTGTTGGGAACTCTCCGGGGGATGTGCTCTCTCTGAATGCGCCGAAGGTCAAACGATGCTCGGGAGCGGGCTTTGCTGCGATCCGGCCAATGTTTGCGGAAGCGCCTGCTGTGATTCATCGGACAGCTGCATTGAAGCAGTGAGCTTGTGTTGCGGGTTCGGCTCGCCACCTTGCGACAACCAATGTTGCAATGTTGGTGAATCGTGTCTGGGTGGTAACAGTTGTTGCCCGACGGACCGTGTCTGTGTCGGCGTCTGCTGCGACGTAGGCAGCGGGTGCAACGTGGAGACAAACACTTGCGAAGCCTGCCCCGGCGCGGACGAGAAATTCTGTTCCGAATCGGGAACGTGCTGTCCGACAACCCAAATTTGCACACCCGTGGCGGACCTTTGCTGCCTTGCGGGGGAGCTGTACTGCTTCGACGCATGCCGTCCGTTCAATGAGTGCATCAGGTAGCAACGCCGTGACCGGCGAAGCGGGCGCCATTGAAATCGGAAGGCAATCCTGAGGCCATAACTATAGCACTTCGATACTGAACCGTCTGTCCCCCGTGATGGTAATGACGGCCATGTTTTGCGAATCGTCGCGGTCGATCCGGCGGGAGAGAGGTCCAGGCCCTCTACTCGACGCGATATGAGGCATCGGCCGAGATCGTGTTGACCCGCGACGCTATGCGTTGGTCGATCGAGGTCGCGTTTCAAAGCAGCAGGACAAAAGAAAATACAAGCGAAGGTGCTCTGCGCGTTGCGAATCGCGTGATCATCTCTTCTTGTGGAATGATGTCGAAATCGAACAGGAAGTGGCGGCCGATGATCTCCAGCGCGTCGGCCATCCCCTTCACCACGAACCAGTTCGTACTGTCGGGCACGGTGTGAAATACTTCAAACGACATATAACAGCGTCCGCCGGGCGCCAACATTCGCTTGATTTCCAGACAATGTCGCTCGATCTGGGTGGTCAGCAGCGTCTTGCGCAGCGACTCCATCGTCGGCAGTAAACGCTTTTCTTCATTTTCGGAGGGAGGGCCAAGCTTGGCAGCCACCCGGCGGGTGAAGTACTCGTAGGGCTCATGATCGAACTGAGAGAGAAGCATCGACGACGTGATCAGTTTGATACTCGCGTCGGCAATGTTGACACGCATGTCGTAGCGCTTGACATTCTGGGCCAACGCCATCCCGCGGGCGAAGGCCTGTTTCCACGAACGGACACCGCGTAACTCGTCGTCGACGCCGCGACCGAACTCGCTGGCGTAGCCGCGGGTTACATCCTCATGGTGAACAATCGGAAATTCCGCCCGCTCGAACGCTTTGCACCGTAAGGGAGGTTCGGCAGTTGGCATGAAGCGGTCGCAAACCGGCGCTACGGATTCCGGCGACTTGCAGTAATGTCGACAATATTGCTCCGGACAATCGATGGCGGAAGTGCAGTAGATGCATTCCGGTTGGCCGTGTTCATCCTGACCAATGATCGACAAAGCAAGGCCCGCATCGATGATACCCGGCAGCCAATCCACAAGGTGGATCGACGCTCCCGCTTCCACCATCCACCGGTAAGGTATGTCGTTAAGCACACCGGTACCGAGGCATGCGACTGAATCCGGCCTTGTCGCGTCGAACACTCTTTGAATATTGTTGCGATGCAGGTCGAAACGGTTTTTGCATCGCAAGTGACATTCGCGAGAAGCGAGGGAGGCGTCGGGAAGCCTCAAATAATCGTCCCAGGAAGTGCTCATACGTCACCGATACGCGACAACCGATATTTGCCAGTGATCGACCGCTGCCCCGCCATCGTAGCCGAGCGAGCCATCCGACTCAAGCGCAAACGGCCGATCTCGCCCCTGCCTTTGCTCTGTGCCTTCCAAAAACCCTATCTGCCCAAACATGACACGCCATCGACGGATCGAAACTGGTGCCGCTTCCAGGTTGCCGATTGCCGAGTCAACGCTTTGAAGTCCGTCAATCCGATCCATGCGTAGGACGCAAACCTTCTGATCGTTTCGCAAGCACGTTGATCCGGTTCCTTTGACGCCAAATAAATAGAATAGATACGGACATTCGCCGATTCCCGGTCACCCATTTCCGAGGGTGTTTCGATCCTGCCGCGATAGCCGTCGGCGCGGAGGACGATCTCGGCACGATCGAACCCGAAAAGCTGGCTGGCCTGGCCTCGCTCAATTAGAATCCCCTGGACGAAATCAAGAACTCCCAGACGATCTGGCGGGCGATCAAAAGGGGCGAGCTGTTCGACCGGGACAAGCTCCGCCCGCCGGAGTCTGTCAAGATGACAGAATAGCCACCAGGATAGGAAAATTCAAATGAAACCAAACCATGTGTTGATTGGTGCTATTGTGCTGTTGCCTGAGAAGGGCCATCGCCTTCACAACAATAGCCCTTACTGGTGGGAGCCCATTCGCAACTACTTTCGAGAGCACCTGAACCCCTAATGATGGAGACGAAGATGTTTGGACTCACAGCACGAGGCATTGTCCTTCTCGTCGCTTGTATGGTGGTGTCCACTCCCTTGGCTCGCGCTGGCGATCCGGGACGATCCAGGCGCGAGGCTATGTACTACCGCTATCTGGAGTTTCCCTCCTATGTGAAAGGCGGCGCCATCGCGCCCCATTGGATGGCCGACGGCAGCAGCTTCTGGTACGCCAAGGGCGCTCCCGAAAACACCGTCGTCTACAAGGTGGATCCAAAAGCCAACACGAAGACGCCGTTCTTTGATACGGCGCGTTTGCGCCAGGTGCTTACTGGGTTACTCGGAAACGAGCCGCCCCAACTGGGCCTTCCATTTAACGAATTCACCTTCGTGGACGACGGCGAAAAGACGGTCAAGTTCACGGTAAAGGACTTAGAGCGTGTTTAAAAAGGATGTAGAGCGGTGTCGGGGCGTGTCGAAGGAGGAGGCAGGCAAGGTTCGGCGGAGCCGAACGGCCTTGGGAATTCAATGACAGTGATCAGGAGGATCGAGTCATGGCACGGATGCCGTACCCCAGTGATTTGACGAACGGGCAATGGAAGTTGATCGAGGATCTGATTCCACCGGCCAAGCCGGGCGGTCGTCCGCGTGAGGTTTCAATGCGCGAGGTGATGAATGCCATCATGTATCTGTTACGTACCGGTTGTGCATGGCGGCTTTTGCCTCATGACTTTCCGAAGTGGAACATCGTGTATCACTATTTCTGGCGATTTCGCAGAGACGATCTTTGGCGGGACATCCATGATCTGCTGCGGGACGAGTTGCGTG
>JADFRO010000238.1 GCA_022561255.1 Planctomycetota bacterium
CGGCTGCGGGACGGACGGAACACTTTCTTCCGTTTGCCTGAGCGACCTCGTGCGCGGCCAGACCTATTACGTTCAGATCGCAGCCGCGACACCTGCGGACACGGGGCTGTACACGATTAGCGTAGAGTGCATGTGCGACCTTGCGTGCTCGACGCCCAACTGCTGCACTCAGGCCGATCCACCCATCGATGCACCGAATCCGGTCGCTAAGACGCGTTTCCTTTCGCTCGTTCCGGGCAACGAAGGTTTTCAGATTGCTCTACGAGTTACACTCACCTCGCTGCACCACCCCATGCCGAGGAATTTCGACACGGTGTTGACGCGTGACTTCTCGGAGTTCGAGGGGGAAGTCCGCTGGGCAGGTCCGTTGCTCGTTGGCCAAGACAGCGAAAGCTTGGGCACCGAAATCCTTCACGCCGCGCTCCAGTGTGATCCGGTGTTTACGGAGTGGCCTCCCGGTGAAGTGGTGCACCTGCATGGAGCCGAAATCGTTCCCAGCTCCGTGTATCAGATTGAGGCCGTCCGCATAGGCTGCGCCGATACGCTCGACGATCCGAGCCTTTTCTCGGCTCCCCTGCAGATTTCGACCGCGCGATGGGGGGACATCATCGCGCCATTTCAAGACGTCCTCGCGCCCTACCCCGCGATCCAGCCGGACGTTCGTGACCTTACGGCAATGGTCGACAAGATCAAAGACATCCCGTCGGCCATGAGCAAACCGAACGCTCAGCTTCATCCCAACGCGCCGGATCCGTCGCGGAAGGTCAACGTGGTCGACCTGACGCTGCTTACCGACTCGGTCAAGGGCTCGCCTTATCCGTTCCCGGGACCTACCAGTTGCCCGACCCCGTAATCTCTGCTGTGGCGCGTCACGCCAACGACGAATACCTAGCGCTCCACCGGCCGAGACAGCAGCGAGACGACGACGGAAGTCGCTAGAATCACCCCCACGGTGGCGAGCGATGCGCCGGTTGAGATGTGGTAGTCAAGCCCCGCGTCGAGGAGCATTTTTGTACCGACAAAAACGAGAATGAGCGCCAGTCCGTACGACAAGTAGTGGAACCGATCGACGACGCCGACGAGCAAAAAATACATCGCCCGCAATCCGAGGATCGCGAAAATGTTCGAGCTGTAAACGAGAAACGAATCCGTCGTGATCGCCAGGATGGCGGGTATCGAATCCACGGCAAACACAACGTCCGTCGTCTCCACAAAAACGAGCACGATAAACAGCGGCGTCGCGAAACGGCGCCCATTGACGCGTGTGAAGAAACGACCCTCAACGTAGTCCTCCGTGACCGGCACGAACCGACGTACGAGCTTCAAGACGAAGTTGCGCTCGGGATGAACCTCCGTCTCTGCGGACAGCGCCATCTTGATTCCGGTCAACACCAGAAAGGCACCGAGGATGTAAATCACGAACTCGAACTTCTCGATCAACGTGACGCCGGCCGCGATGAACACCGCGCGCATCACCATCGCCCCGAGCACGCCCCAAAACAAAACACGATGCTGATACCGAGGTGCAACCTTGAAATATCGGAAAATCAGGACGAAAACGAAGATGTTGTCGACGCTCAGGGCCTTCTCGATGACGTATCCTGTGAAGAAGTCCATCGCCGCCTGCCCGCGCGACGTACCGGACAACTCCTCGGGCCACATCCAGTAGAGAAGAAGGTTGAACGACAACGAAAGGAAGACCCACACACCACTCCAAACCGCCGCCTCGCGAACGGAAACAGCGTGGGCACGCCGCTGAAACACGCCCAAATCGAGCGCAAGCATCGCGACGATGAAGAGGTTTAGAAAGATCCACCAGTGAATGGGAACGGACATGAACGCTCTACCGAATCAGTGGGCGCCGACACCGAGCAACCGCGTCCTCGGCGTCCGCTGCGCTGCGAACCGGGTTTCGCCCCGCGGCATCAGAGAAGAATCCTAATAGAATACGGTGATGATGATGTTTTGTTCCGTGTGCTTGCCCTCGAAGGGTCCGATCGAGGAATTGGAAAACTTGATGACGATCTCCTCGTTGGCTTCAAGCCACTCGTTGATTTGATTCATCATGAACTCAAGCGCCCCCTCACTGAGCTTGCAGTGAAACGTACGGCAGCGGGTCGCGCCGTCGATGCCAGGCTGCAACGGGCGCTTGAACTTCGACTCATCCCACGCCGAAGCCATGCCCATCGACGTGGCGGAATGAATTCGACTCGACGACAAATCCTCGACGGACGAGTCCGACGAAATATCGTCATCGTCGTCGAACTCGATCGGTTCAAACACGTCGTCGCCGCTTTTCTGCTCCTCGTGCTCCTTCAAACAGTGCGAACACAGGAGTTTCCCGCCCACGTGACGGGCGATGCCCGAGTCGAGGTGTTGTTTGTAGACGCTGGAGCCGCATGCACCGCACACACTGGTTACTTCGTCCGTCATCCGACGCGCTCCGTGATCCTTAAAAAAAGGGAACTTCCGCACTCATTGTAAGTAAGCCCAATTCGCCGTCAACAACCGGACGCTTCCGCTACGATCGCAACGCCATTTGACGTCCCAATCCGACTCGCCCCCGCGTCCAACATCGAACTCGCGTCCGCCGCCGTTCGAATCCCACCTGCAGCCTTAACCCGCATCGGCGCCGCATGGCGGTGTAAGAGGCGAACGTGCTCTACTGTGGCTCCGCCGCTGGGATGAAAACCGGATGACGTCTTGACGAAGTCCGCCTCCGCTTCGGCACAGCAACGACAACCCATGACGATCTGTTCCGCCGTAAGCACGGTGGTTTCGAGAATCACTTTGACGATGCCGTCGCCGCGAGCTCGATGCACAACCCGCACCACGCTCTCGACGTCGTGGCGAACGCTCTTCGCATCGCCCGAACAGAGGGCGCCGAGATGGATGACCATATCCACCTCCGTAGCACCGTCATCCATCGCACGACGTGCCTCATCCGCCTTCGTCTCCGAGCAATTTGCGCCCAAAGGGAAACCAGCCACACTGACGACAACCGGCCCACTGCCTGCTGAGGAAGACGTCGAGCGCAAGGATTCGAGGCGCCGCACGCAACGCCGAACGTAAACCGGATGCACGCAGACCCCGGCGAACGCGTAGCGGACCGCGTCGTCACAAAGCTTGTCGATTTGTTCACCCGTGGCTTCCGGGCGTAGCAGCGTGTGCTCGATCGCCGAAGCGAGCTGGACCGCATTATTCACGGCGCTTGCTCCACCAGTACGTAAGCCCCAATGACCCGGGCAAGCCCATCGTCGTTCATGAGATACGCCAACCGCGCACGCTCCGCCAACGTACCCAGCGCCGGAAGTCGCGTCGCCGCTCGATCGGCAATTCCCACCGCACGGGCGACATCCGCAAACTGCAGCGAATCACGGTTTGCCGAGCACGCCACGTACCGTGCGAACCAACCGATCGCCGCCAACGTTAGCCAAAGCGCGCCCAGCCCGCGAAAGACAGGCCACCCGTAGTACCCGGCGCCGAAGACGCTCCGTGACTCCAGCCTGGCGACTGCGTAGCGTGTGAGCAGGTCTTCAATGGACTCCCGGTCGCGGCGCGCGGGCTGCACCGACTCCACCGCGTCGAACGTCACAACCTTCGAGAATCCAGGCAGCGCCGGAACGGTTCCGTCACCGCGACGAAACGCCTCGGCCTTTCGCATCTGTGCGACCCGAATGAACACCTTCGCCACCGCGCCCGACCGAAATTCGTCGAGCGACGTGTACTCGGAGCAGGCGAACGCGAACTGGCGAAGCATGCCGCGTTGCTTGTCCGTGGGCGCGGGCGGTGGAGATCCGCACTCTTTGGGCAACGCTCCCAGGAGCAGTTGGACCAATTCAGCAAGTCGCCGGCCGCGAACTTTTCTGATCCGTCCGTATTCCAGCGTGGTCGTCAGGCGTGCCGCTACCGTAATCCGATCGTTCCACGCAACGCTACGGTCTCCCAGCCATCGCGCCAGGCGATCGGTCAACATTGTGAGTTCGTCTTCAGTCGCTCTAACGCGTGCCTTAAGGAACGGGAGTCGCGCGTTTCGCCCGGCGCGATGCGGCAGTAGAGACGCCACCTCGCCGATGGCGATGGTGGACCGGTCGAGCGGCTCGCCCTCCGATCGGACCACGCTGGGACAGTCGAACCGGATCGACGCTTGCCATCCGTCGGCAACGGCCCTCACCGAGAACGGAAACATCCGACAAGCGAGGGGCTTAGCGGTCTCGCCGGATCGAACGTGGATCGCACAAAGGCCCTGTTCGTCCAGAAAAACACAAGCACCGTCGGATCGTTTGTTGAGCACCCAGCTTCGCTTCACGCTCAGGTAGGGCGCCACGCCCAGCCTTGAGGCCCAATCTCCCGCGTCAATCCGCTCACGGTCGTCGGCGGTCAGATGGACCACAAGCGATCGGCAGCAGTCCCCACACGAGTGGCAACTCCAACGCTGCCCGCCGACGGTGGGCAGCAGGATCGGTAATGACTGCGGCGTTCCCATGTCTGAATTGTTTCGCCAAACGGTCCCGATGACAACGTCGGGCGTTTGCTTGCCCATCAGCCGTGGCCAGGCACGCCTTGCGGAGTGCGTCGGCGTGGCGCATGATTCGCTGTCCCCGCGAAGAGCCGAAACGTAGCGCGGGTCCCCCATCCTTGCGAAGCAAGGTTGGGGGACGGACGCGGCGTGGGGCCTGAGCCGCCGACTGAGGCAAGGGCCGAAACGTAGACGAGCAATCGGGTAGCCTTGAAAACCGCAATCCTCACCAGCGTCGAAACCCGCCATCGCTACTTCGCCAACACGTTGCGCGAGCGACTTGCGGTGGTGGCCGTCGGCTATGAGCAAACGGGGTACGATCCAGCCTTGGTTGGGGAGCACTCCCTTACGACGGAAGAAAAGCGGATCGTCGCTGACCATTTCGCCGAGCGCTCGCGGCAGGAAGAAATCTTTTTTGGCGAAAAATCCAAGCCCATCGAGAGCGACGACGCCTGTGCCGTGCTTGACGTCGCGCCGGGCACGCTCAACTCCGATGCAACGATCGATTTCCTCCGCTCATCCGGCGCCGATACGATCGTCGTGTACGGTACGAACCTGATCGGCACGGCGCTGATCGAGCAC
>JADFRO010000239.1 GCA_022561255.1 Planctomycetota bacterium
GGAAGGGGTCGAGGGCGACGAGCAATCCGGCCAACAACCCGGCGCGTCGTCCGGCGAGCGCCGACGCGAATCCGCACGTCAGCACGGCACAGAGCGCGCCGATCAGTACGTGAGCGATCTTCGCGAAGACTACGCCACGGGGCGCCTGCACGAAGATCGCCAGCCAGTTGGGAAACAGCGGCATACGCGTCGCGCGAAACCCGAACTCATCGACCAGCCCGCCGGAGGCGGCGAGTGATTTCGCCATCGCCCAATACTGTGCTTCGTCTGGAAACTCCAACGCGGCGCCGTCGCCTCGACTCATTCGGTATCCGGCCCAAACGGCGCGCGCCGCAAGAGCGACGGCGAAGACGAGCAGGAACGTGGGTACCCGACCGCGCGGTCGAATCGATGTCGCCGAGGAGGACGAGGTCAACGTTGTGGTTGCCGTTCAAGTGGTTTGGCGCGCAGGTGTAGAACCCGGCGGGTTAGTCCGGTGAGCTTAACGCGGTCGTCAATTCGATGTCCGATTACCCAGATCGGTCCGAGCTGATCGCACAAGACCGCGACGCGCTCCCGCTCCTGCGGGCTGACCTTCTCGTCAGCGAGGAAGTCGGACAGCTTCTTGGTTCCGGGCGCGCCCAGCGGGAAGAAGCGCTCGCCCGGGCGACGGCTGCGAACGACCAGCGGGGCGTGAACTGCGCCGAAGTCGACGTATTCCTCCAGGGGGGAAACGCCACGGCGCAGTCGTGGGATGTCGTCGCTGGTCACGTCGTCGATCGAACAGGCGATTTCGAGGCACCGCACCGGCAGCAGCGTCGTTCCCGGGAGATGAACGGCGATTTCAGCGGCGATCGCTTCGCGCGGTTCACTCGTGGGTAGCGAAAAGATCAGTTGGTGGTAGCGTTTTTCGACCGTCATGCCACCGGGGAATTGCGTTTGGCGCCCGCTCGTCGGGTCGGCGACCAAATCGAGCGCGGCGACGAGGTTCGAGAAGGCGAGATCCTGTTCGCCCATGCCGAACGACGTGAAAGCCAGGCGGATCAACTCGGTCTGTACGATGCGACTTTTTCGCGACATCGCATCGGCGTTGAGGGTCAGCGTCTGATCCGTACGTGCGATGATGAGCGTATCGAACGTGCGCCCGACGGTCTCGCTGAGAAACTCCTCCAGCCACCGAGCCTGTGAACTGAGCCGGATCAAAGCGTCGCGCACCTGCGGATTTACCTCGGCTTCGACCAACGGGAGGATTGTGTTGCGTATTCGGTTACGCATGGGCTCGTTCGACGCGTTCGTTCGATCCTCGCGGAACGTAATGCCTTCGTTGGCCAAATATTCGAGTAGGGCCTCACGTGTCTGATTGAGCAGCGGTCGGATGAGGCGGATGCTGCTTTGTGGGGCAAGGGGGCGACCAAAAGGAATGCCCGCCAGCCCACGAAGACCCGTTCCACGGAGGATTCGGTGAAGGATGGTCTCAGCGTTGTCGTCGGCGTGGTGACCGACGGCTACGACTTTGGAACCCGTCTGAAGACAAACGCGCTCGAAGAAGGTATACCGTTCGCGCCGGCCGATCTCCTCGACGCCGATCGAGTCTTCTTTCGCGAGTTTGGCGATGTCACGCTGGTCGATGGTGCAGGGGAGCGATAGACGATCGCACGTGGCGGCGACCAGCGCTGCGTCTTCGTCGGCTTCGGTGCCGCGAAGTTGGTGGTTGAGATGAGCGACGTGGATTTTCAGGTTCCAGTCGTCGGTTTCGTTGATGGCGAGGAGAAGGTGGAGCAAGGCCATCGAGTCCGCACCGCCGGAGACGCCGACCACGACCCCGTCAGACGGTTGCAACAGTTCTTCGCGGATGAGTAGTTGTGCGAGCGATTTGATCACGACGTCGTTTCCGTCGGCGGTTGCGTCACGAACCCGTACCTATCCCAGTCGAAGGCGGTGCATGACGATGCATCCCACGAGAGCTGGACGGGCTCGTCGAAGCGCGCCGATTGCGGTAGCTTCCATACATCTTATCCAATCCAGAGCCCAGGTTCAAGGACATGGATTGGGGCGTTTGTGGGTCGGGTAGCTCTGGCGGCGACTGGGTACATTCCGACAGAACCGCGCGGCTGAGCTAGCTCATGTAGAGTCGGAATCGTTTGACGCGACCTTTTTCGATTACGGATCGGTACCAGCCGGATTCGACGTGTAGCGAGGACCACTGGCGTTCTTCTTTTCGGTAGTGCCAGTCTTTGTCATTTTGGAAATAGAACTGCGCTCCCGGCCCCTCGATGATGTTGACGATTTCGTTGTTGTGGTAGTTGAACTCGTCGTAGTCGGTGACGGCGCGTTGGCCCATCTCGGAGTACAATTGATTCAACTCAAGTAGCGTTGCGTTCAGTTCGGGGTCGAGGTTTTTGACGTTCAGGCCGAGACGGCGCGCTTCACGCGGCGTAATGGGATATTCGTGCGCGGGATAGTCGGCGTTGAGGGCACCTGCGATGCGCTCAGCCTCCGCGTCGTTGTCCAGATGATACTGAAGAATTTCCGTACATAAGCGTATCGAGAGCGAGGTCGCGCGATCGACGGCACCGACGACGAGTGGGTGGAGGTACTTGTAAAGTTCCTGAAACGGATTGACGTCCGTTTGTGGGCTGTGCTTTTCCCAAAGAGCCAGGACGCGTTGTAGTTCATCGTGTCCGACGTAGACGGTTTCATTCCTCGGATCAACAGGGCCCATCGGATGTTCGAGCGACGTATCGATCGGCGTCAAAAACGCCAGCGGGCCCATGTGGATTTCGTCGGCGCCGAGGGCGAGCATGGTGGCGGCCGACGCGCACTCCAGCGGGGCGAGCACCGTTAGATGCGGAGCCCATTCGCGCAGAAGGTGGATCAATCGCAAGGCGGAGGTTCCGTCGCCACCGTCGGACTTTACAAAGAGTGCGATGCGATCACTTGGTTTTACGATTCGCAGAACCTCGGCCATCGCTTGGACGTCGTTGCTGCAGATGGAGCCCTGCTCGCTGGTCCAATAGGCCAAGAACGTGCCGTCGACCATTTTGTTCAGGCGACGGACGAGCTTCTGCGTTTTTTCCACGAGGACCGGCGGCGTCTTGTTCTTGGGCTTGCTGCTTTTGGGCTTTCGGCGGGTGGTGCTCGTCTTTCGTTTCTTAGCCATCTTGTGTGCTCGCTTCTTATGCCGGGCTGCAGCCGGTCGCGCATCATAGTGGTTAGCGGCGCAAACGCCACCGGTTTTGGTGGTGGGTGATTTCGCGTTCGGGCGGGACGGCCTACAATTGTTCCCGACGAGCCCGGCTTAGGTATGCGACGCCTCGACGCGGCCGAGCCACTTGCAACGGAGACGGATCGACTGATGCGGCTAGGACGCGCGAATCGAATGTGGGTGGCGACGCTATTGGGCGGTTGCATCCTTCCAGTAGTTGGGTGTAAACGCGAGACGGGGGAGGCGGAACGAGCTGCGATCGAGGGCACAGGGGTGGGAGACTCAGCGGTTTCTTCCGCTGCGTCGACCGCCGAAGTCGAACTGTTTCCGGAGTGGGCGGTCGACGCCCGCTGGTATTACATCGACGTTCCGAGGTTTCACAACGGTGATCGATCCAACGATCGTGCGCGGACTTTGCCGTGGTCAACGGATTGGCCTGTAGGCGTGCAAGCCGATGGGTCGCCTCCACTGGATCAAGCCGGCCTGCAGGCGCTGCGCGAGCGGCGGTACGGCGGGGACGTAGAGGGGGTCCGACAGCGGTTGCCCTACCTTCGTGAGCTCGGCGTGAACGCGCTGCTTCTTGACCGCGCGCTTCCGCGATCGTCGACGCCGGATGCCGATGACGCGGCGCTGGTTGAGTTCTTGCGCGAAGCACATGCGCAAGGCTTTCACGTCGTCCTCAGGGCGGCTTCGTTGCGCGATTCTGATCCTTCGCGCGGTAAGGCGATCGAGCAGGAGTTTTTTGCGGAGGCGCTTCGGTGGATGGACCCCGACGGTGACGGCGATCCAAGCGACGGCGTTGACGGATGGTGCTTGGATCCCGGGACGCTGTCGCCGCAGCGGCTGCAACGCTTCCGGCAGCAGATCACAGACATCAATCCGCAGGCCTTGCTCTTGGTACGTCGTCAGCCGTTCCGTTACCTGCCGGTGGCGTCGCTGTTTTACCCGGAGCGGAAGAGAGAGCGAGAGGAGCTGCTTGCAGGGCTGGGTGGTGACGCGACGTTTAGGGCGGAGCTTGGAACTTTGTCGGAGCTACACGCCGCCAGTTATTCGGTGGCAGATGATTCGGAGCGGGACGCTCAGTGGCGCCTGGCGACGGTGTTTCTGCATTTCTATCCTGGTGCTCCCGTGACCGTATACGGGGACGAAGTGGGAATGTTTCGCGGGGCGGGCGCTCCGTCGAACCCGCCGATGTGGTGGAATGACTTACCTGATTCGGGTACGAAGTCGCCCGACTACCGCGGCGATTTTTACGCGTTGGTGCAGTGGCTGCACTCGATGCGAGCGGAGCATGCACCTCTGCGGCGTGGAGCGTGTCGCGCGATTCTGCTGGACGAGTCGAAAAAGATTTTGGCTTTCGCACGATCGGTGCCCGGTGAGGAGGTCGCGCTGGCGATCAACTTCGGGGACACGAAACAGAAGGTGATGCTGCCGGTCGGTAAGCCGGGCCAGCTTGTCTACGTGTTGAGTCCAGCCATCGATCCCGAGCGAGCGATTCGATTCTGGAAGCGTAAAAAGAGCGGATATGATCCGGCGGAGATTCACCGGCTTCCCGTCGGCGGGAGTAAGCAGTTCGTCAATCGGGAGGGGAAGATTCGCCTGTGGGTCAAACCGATGTCGGTGCGTGTGGTGTTGGTGTTTGATTGATGCGGTGTGGAAGCGGCGAGCGGTTTTCGGACGTGCGTGGATCGTGTGGCGGCGACGGAAATGATCACGCCTCTGCGATCCGTGTCACCACGTCGTAACGCGAGCGATGAAGGGCGTTGACCGAGCGTTGCTGGTTGGGCATGATTGGGTGGAGCCGACTTCTTTGCTGCGCCGGCGCTTAAC
>JADFRO010000008.1 GCA_022561255.1 Planctomycetota bacterium
TTCCTGATCTTCTTCTCTTCGCTTCTGCTTACCGAGGTCGTTTTCACGACGGCACTGATAGCGCTTTGGTGGACGACGTGGCCCCTCGTAAGCCGCGACGCTGTTCAACCAAAGATACGCCGCTGGCTCACCATAGCGGCGATGGCCACGCTTTGTGTTCATCTTCGAGAATCGAGTTTGGGCCTGATCGCCCTGACGCTCGTTTTTACGCTTGCTTGCCGCCGATTCGACCGGAACGCGTGGATGGGAACCATCATCGTCGGCGGAGTGGTCGTAGCCTCGCTCGTTCCCTGGGCCGCAAGAAACAAGAGCGTCACCGGGCAGTGGACCTGGCTTACGAACCGCGCGGGCATCTCTCTCTACGACGGAGTCGGTCCGCAGGCGACCGGCGCAAGCAATCTCGCCGACCTCCAGCAGATGCCCGCCGTAGCCGAGCTCGACGAAACCGAGTGGAACCGCTATTTCCTCGACGCATCGTTCCGCGCCATCCGCTCCGACCCCAGCCGTATACTCAACCTCGCCGTAGTGAAAGTGAAACGGATGTGGAATCCGTTTCCCAACGTCGACACGTATCAGTCCAGCGGCGTACGATTCATCTCCGCAGCCTGGGCGTTTCCGACTTTTGCGCTCGCTCTCGCGGGCGTCTTCGTCCTACGATCGAACGACCGGCGCCAGGGGTTCCGCACCGCCGTCTATCTGCTCCTACCCGCCCTCTACCTCACCGCACTGCACAGTTTGTTTGTCGGAAGCGTACGCTACCGCCTCCCAGCGATTCCCATGCTGGAAATCCTCTCCGCGATCGCGCTCACGACCCTATGGCAGCGCTTTAGCACAAAGGGTCGACAGCGTGAGCGAGACCGTTCCGCTTGACGCATCGCCGAACGTGGGCGACACTGCGCCCGCTTAGCTGGGCGAGACGCCCTGGGGACGCACGCCGTTGTCAGCCGACCAAGAATCCACAACGATATCTCGAAGAAGACGTCGCAACCGGACCCTCGTACTCGCCACCGCCCTACTCTGCGTACTCGGCGTCGCCGGAGCGATTGCCTACAACACCTACTCGAACCCCGAACGAATCCGCTCCGTCGCAGAGTCCTACCTCCAGCGTTTCACACCGCAGCGCGTAACCGTCGGGTCGGCGACGTTTTCCTTCCTCGAAGGCGTTCGCCTCTATAACGTCGCCGTTGCGAATTCCCCGACAACGCCGAACGTTCCGGGATCGTCAACGCCGATATTCTTCGCCGAGGAGATTCGCCTCGAATACGACCCATGGCAGGCCATGCGCGGTCGACTCGCCATCCAATCGCTACTCGCCTTGTCGCCCACCTTCACGATTGTGCACGACGCCGCTACGCAGACCACGAATCTTTCCGATTTTCTTCGCCCAGGAGACCTTCTACAACATAACCGCGACTTGAAATCGCCGACGATCGAATTGCGCGACGCGCGTGTCCGCGTGCTTTCCGTAGAACCCGAAGGTCTCCGTCCGGTTGAAGATCTTCACGTCACCATTCGCGCGCGACCCGACCCCTCCAACCCGTATGTGTACGACGTCGTCTGGCGAAGCAGCATCGACAATACCCAAGGCCACTCGCGAATCGACCTGGAAACCGGACAGATTCGCAACGTGCAGGGCGGACTTCCCGCCATGTCGATCGAAGCCGTCATGCTCGCAATCAACGCTAAGTACGACGGGGCCGGCGCACTCCGCGACCTGCTCGGCCTCAGCGGAACCGTGCGCGCCACGGACTACGATCTCGTCACAACCGCCGAGCCCGGCGATACCCGATCCGCTACGATTGAACTGCTCAGCGCCTCCGTTTCCGTTCCGATCAACAGTGACGAAGCTGAGCTCGCGCCCGATCAGCGCTACCTTCGATTCGAAGACGTCGACGGCACGATCGAGCTCCACGCCGAGCAAATTCGCGCATCGTTCACAGGATCGTTCCACGGTAGCGTGTGCAACGTGACCGTCACGCTACGCGGCGGCGACGGTAAATGGACGTCACTGGACGACGTCGACTTCGAGGCCCAGCTTAGCGTTGAGCATCTCACGCTACCCCAAGGCAACGGCGACGCTCCGCCGGATGAACGCCGTTTCGTCCACGCCTGGCCACAGCTTACCCGGTTCTACGAACGATATAGCCCCACAGGCCCCGTCGATGTCGACATTCACGTGATCAAACGGGCTGGCCCGCATGAGAAGCTCAACCTTCTCCACGCACTCGTCACCGCAAAAGGTGGATCCGCCTCGTTCCATCGTTACCCCTATCGCGGTGATGGGCTTACGGGCACGGTCGAGTTCACACCGGAGAGAATCACGATCCACGATCTCTGCGGCCACCGCGCCGGCGGAACGATCTGCGTTGCTGGACACTTCGACACTTCGTCACAATCCGCACCGGCGAGCGTAACGGTGAGCGCAACGGCCGTCCCCGTCGACGACGATCTCTACCGCGCCCTGGGCTCTCGATACGCCGGTCTGCGCGAACGCTTCGCACCCGAGGGCAAGATCGGGCTCCACATCTCCATGATCCGCACACCGGGCGAGGGCGACCCGGCAAAGAATTGGACGACACGGACGACCGTCACCTTCGACGACCTGAACGCTACGTACTCACACTTCCCTTATCCGCTCGAACATCTCGCAGGCAGCCTGCTGATCAAGCGCCACCACGTTGACCTGCTGGGAGTCACCGGCCAAGCGGGGACGGGCAACTTCCGGCTCGCCGGTTCGATCGAATTCGCTGACCGCGGCATTGTGTCCGACATCGATCTGCGCGTGTCCGCCAAGAGCGTTTCGTTCGACCAAAAACTTTACGACGCCTTGCCGCCGGAGTTCGCAAGCCAACTGGCTACGCTCAATCCCGACGGGACTTTCAACGTTGAAACAACCCTGACGAAAGGTCACGGCGATACTGACATCGACCAACGATCCACCGTGAACCTCAACGGCGCCTCCATGCGCCACGAGGCGTTTCCGATACGACTCACCGATATCATCGGCCGAGTTGATTTGCGCCCCGGCGAGATCACGCTTTCGGACATCTCCGCGCGCTACCGCGGGGCCGCCATCTCCGCCGACGGAACGCTCACCAGCGGCATCGCGCCGGAGCTAAAGCTCACGCTCGGATGTCGCAACCTGTCACTCGACGATGACCTGATCGCCGCATCCCCCTTACGACTGCGCGAGGCCCTCACGACTTGGCGCGTGGACGGACCGATCGCAGCCGATGTGTTCCTGACCACCGATCCGAAAAGCTCCGATGGCACGCTCACCTACCGCGCAGAGGTGACACTTAACGACGTAACCGTCTCGCACTCGATGTTTCCGATTCCGTTCGAACACGTGAACGCGAATCTGGTGCTGGATGATTCGGGCGTACATTCGGATGACGTAACGGCCGATTACGCCGGCGCCTCCATCCACGCCACGATCCACACGGAAACGACCACGAACGCCGAAAAGGGAACGATCACCGTCACAGCCACCGGCGTCGTCCTCGGCGACGCGCTTCGCGGCATTTTGTCACCAAACGCCCAATCCACCTGGGACCGGATCAAACCCCGTGGGAAGATAGACGCGACCCTCGAAGAATTGGAGTTCCAACGACCCGTTGGCGGCGGGCCCACCCAGTGGTATCTCAAAGGATCGGTCACACTGAACGACGTTTCGCTCGACGGCGTCGCCCAAAGCGAGCACCTATCTGGTTCCGTAACCATCACCGGAGCGATCGCCGATCGCAGCGGCGGCACGATACTTTCGGGAAACCTGCATCTTGACACCGCACACATTCTCGATCGGCGTATAACGGACGCGACAGGCGCCTGGACCTTCGCCCGCTCCGCATTGGGGCACGGTCGCCTCGCGTTCACAGACTTCGTCGCATCGCTCTACGACGGACGCCTCACCGCGAACTCGGAGATTCTCTTCGGTCCCGACGGCGCAAAGTACAACATGACCGCCCTGGTCCACGATGTGCAGCTCGCCCCCTTCATCCACGCCGGGGCAGATCCTTCCGCACCGCATTCGACCGACGATCCGCATCTCGGCGTCCGCGGGCGCCTCCATGCCAACCTCTACCTGTCCGGAGACATCGATGATCGAACCTCGCGCAAAGGGGGAGGCCGTCTCGAACTCGTCGACGGCTTCATCCATCGCCTGCCCATCATCATGGCGATCTTCAATGTACTGGACCTTTCGCTGCCCGGCGACCAGGCGTTCGAGGATGCCGAAACGGCCTTCTTTGTTGTTGGCGACAGGGTTCAACTCGACGACATCGTGCTGCGCGGTGGCGTCCTGGCGCTCGTCGGATCAGGCACCGTTAGGTTGCCCGAGCTCGCGCTCGATCTAAGGCTCGTCAACGTGACTGCGGAGGGTTACACACGACTGCTCATCTTTACCGACGTGATCGAGGCCGTGTCCAAAGAACTCGTCGAGTTGCGCGTTACCGGACCGCTTTCGCAGCCGACAGTCACGCCCTACCCACTGCCGAGAATCAGCGACGAACTAAGACGATTGTTTCAGCGGAAAAAACCCAGGAAGGTCACCGCCCCAGGATCCTAAGAGGAACCGTTGGACGTCGCGACCGGGAGGATGAAGCAGATGCCCGGAGGCACTACGCGGCCACGCTTTGAGATTGATGCTTCTTGGCAACTTCAACGAGGACATCGAAGTCCGCAGGCGCTGCGATCGCCATTTCGCTCAGCATCTTGCGGTTCACTTCCACACCCGCAACGGAGAGCCCGAAGATGAACCGACTGTAGCGGATACCACGCATCCGACACGCAGCCGTCAATCGCGTAATCCACAGAGCACGGAAGTCCCGCTTACGACGCCGGCGATCCCGATAGGCGTTCGTACCCGCACGAAGGACGGCTTCCTTGGCCAAGCGCCATCGGTTGCCCGACGGGCCACGGTAACCCCGCACCTCCCTGAAAAGGCGAACCTTCTTGCGATGTCTAGCCGCCCCACATCTCGCTCTGCTCATGGCCTGTCAACTCCTCGCGCTTCAACGCGGCGTGAAACCCTGTTGTGCTCCTACGCCCCGCCCAACGCGATCTTGATTCGGTGTTGAATACCGCCCTTAAGGATAGCCAGCTTGCGCATTCTGCGACAGCGGTTCCCGCTTTTCCCACTCATCAGGTGGCCGGAGTTGGCGCGTTTGTACTTGACCTTGCCGTTCGCCGTAATCTTAACACGCTTCTTGAGGCCTTTGTGTGTCTTCATTTTCGGCATCACGCAACTCCTAACAACTCAAACCATCCGGCCCAAGATTTCGCCTACTCCAGGCCAAGGCCGTCAGAGTCCCACATTGTACGGCTTTAGGCGGCCGTCGCAACCACCGATGTCGCCCGATCTGGGACCGTCATCGGTCTGAGCCATCACCCCAACGGCGGCGGCAGCAGCCCAGCCCGAATCAGCTCACCACAACCAGCCCGAAGCTCGGCCAAAAGCTCGCCAACCCCCTTGAGTACCACGCTCGCCCCGGCTTGATGAAGCCTGGAAACGCCGCACGCACCGCAGGAAAGCCCCACACAAAACAGATCCGCCTCGCCGCAAGCCCGCACCAGAGAATCGCTGGCAGCCACGACCACCGTCCGCTCATCACCCCCGGCCAGCATCCTCAATTCGCCCGGCCGGCGCCGAGCGTCCTCGCTGAGTCGCTCCACTTGCCGAAAAAACCGCACGAGCTCGAGCCGCTGTAGATTGGACTTTCGGGCCGCTACGTTGCTCCCGAGCGTCACGAGTGTACAGGTGCCGTACTCCGCCAGCCCCGCCAGGATGGCTGCAACGCCCGCGTGGGGCTCGTAAGTCGCGACAACTGAGTCCGACTCGATCTCTTCGTCGAACCGCCTCCAATAGTCCGCAACCTTGGTGTCCCCCGCACCGGGCAGGATTTCACCCCCCCTATCCTTCGCTCGCGTCATTCGCCTGAAGGTGGCTTGATCGAGCCGCGACCATCCGACCCGCTTCGCCACGACTTCATGGGCCGTGAAAAAGACGGGGAGCACATCAACGATGGGTCCGTCGAACTCAATGATGAACCGCATGTCGCCACACCTCGTCCCGCGTCACCTTTGCCGTAAAATAACCGCTTGCGTCGTGCTTGCAACGCCGTCTCCGGCGGGAAGATCGCCGCGTCCGCAACGTCACCGGCGACGGGGCCACGCGTAGAACACCCGGGGGCAACCTCGGCGCATACGAAAGGGACGACCCCCCAGTGGGAGCCGTCCCTCGATTCGTCGATGTCTTTTTCCCGTAGATGACGCGGGCGCCACCCAAAGGCATTCCGCCAACAGCTTAGAAGGGGAAGTTAAACACCTTGCCCTTGCACGTCGGGGACGTGACAACCATAAACGAACCGCTCTTGGTGCGGGCAACGGCCTTGATCGTGCCCTTTCCGAACTTTGCCGTAAGAACGTTCTTGCACGTCGCGGGGCTGGCGGTCTTGTTGTTGAAAGCCTTGTTCTTCGCACGGGCCCAACGCGAAACTTGCGTGGCGCTGCACGTCTGGATGACTGCGCCCTTGTTGATCCAGTTGCTGAACGTGTTCAGCGTCGCAGTGGAGGGACGACCGAAAGAAGCCTTGCCCTTGGTCTGGTTGCACAGCGTCCTGAAGGAGTTGATCTTGTTCTCGAAGGTCGTGCACCAACCCTTGTAACCCGACGCACAGCCCGTGACACTCGTCTTGCTCGTCTTGCGACCTGGCTTGGTCCAGTTACTGCTGTTGTCAAAACCGTAGCTGAACGACTTGTTGTTCGAACGCGTGCGTGAACCGCTGCGTCCTCTGTAGGAAGTTGCCATCAATTTTTCTCCAAAAAGTTCTAAGGTTCCTGTCGGACACCCGACGTTGGGCTACATCGGAGCGCACGCGAAGCCTCTTGAGAAACCCGTACGAAAGTGTTACCCCAATCGAACGGGCGCCTTGCAGCCTCCGACCAACGACTTTCGGACGCCAACGGTTTCAACGCCATCGCGCGTGAACCAAAAAACGGCTGTACCGGACTGGAAATGGTGATTTTTCGGGGTCTTACAGTAACCTTATCGCACTACGCGACCGTAGCGAAAACGCAACAACGGCGTAGCGCGCGCACAAACAGACGCAATCAAAAATTCTTGAGAAAAGGGGAAAAATGTGCGGGCGAGAGCGCGAACCGCGCTGCTTCATGCGCAACGATTGCAAACGAGCAACGGACCCTACGGCGTACGGTCGACCCGCCGCTCGGGTGGTCTACGTATCCAGCAATCCGGAAGCGTGCTCGCGGAGCTTACGCATTCCCTCGAACAGACGTGATTTCACGACAGACTCGGGCAGTTCCAAAACCTCGGCGATCTCCGACCGCGACAAATCCTCAACGTAGCGTAGCCGCAGCACCTCGCGGTGTTCTTCCGCCAGTGCTTGCACGAGTTCCACCAGGCGCAAGCGTTCCTCATCCCGCGCGAGCCGCGTCAGATGACCCGTCAAAGCCGTGTAGACCTGTGACGCGTCCGCCAACGTCCGATCACCCTTTCGCCCTCCGCGATCGCGCACCCGGTTGAGACAGTGGTTCCTGGCAACTTTGTAAAGCCAAGGCCGGAACGAATCGGGCACCACCTCGGCGCCCACAACGTTCAGAAAGATCTCCTGGACCGCATCTTCCGCTTCCTCGACGCTGCCGACGTACCCCCAGCAAAAGCGCACAAGGGCTACCCGATATCGCTCGTCAAGCAGCCTCGCCGCCTCCGGGCTTTTAGCGCGAAGGCTGGTCACCAGCACAGTCGTACACTGCCCCCCGTCGTCCTGCCTTGGTAGCTCAGCCACGCTCCCGTTGCCCCGCCCTTCAGGAAGCTGCTCGCCAGATCACAGGGACCGTCGCCGACAGTCCCGGCAACAGCGTAGCACCCAGGACACATTCCCCCAAGGACGGTTTGCCCAAAGCCCGGCGTCACTTCGGCTCCGGCTCGCCAGTGACACCCTCGACACGTCGAACGTGGGCTATCCCGGTCGCTGACCGCGGTCGTTCTCGCGCCCACGAGCATCAAGCTCTGCCTGAAGCGCTTGCAAGTCCTGGTTGACCTCGGCTAAGCCTTCGGCAAAACCCCAGACGTCGGGACTGTAGAGCGTCTGAAGCAGCGTCAGAGCACCGAGCTGCGCCTCCACCCCACTGGATCCCATCTGCTCGAACAACTCCATCGCATCAGTCAGCAACTCCTCCGCCGCAACGTAATCGGACTCTTTGCCACCCTTCTCGTCCGACGGCCGCGAGATTAAGAGCGACGCTAGCCGGGTCAAAGCCAGACCCTCTCTGTCCTCTCGTCCCAACATGTTGAACGCTGATAGGGCGCTTCGGTAGAACGGTTCGGCCGCATCGAACCGGCCCTGAGCGCGATAGCTCTCGGCCAAACGCAGCTCGGTGACGGCCATAGCCAAGTCCTGAAGCTTCATCGCGTCGTCGGCACCCTTGCGCACGATCTCGTTCGTGTTGCGGGCCCAAATCGAAACCGTCGCGACTAGCGCGATCAATGCAACGGTGAACAGGGCAAACAGGCGGTGCCGGACCGCGAACTTGCGAAGTTGATAAAACGCGCTCGCCGGGCGCGCGAGAATGGGTTGATCCGTCAAGAACCGGTGGACGTCCTCCGCCAGCGCCGCGGCACTCTGATACCTCCGTGCCGGCTCCTTCTCCAGTGCTTTCAGCGCGATCGTATCCAAGTCCCCCCGCAGCGATCGAGTGAGCGAACTGGGTCGGCGCGGCGGTTCCTCACAAATGACGCGAACCGCCTCGGGAAGTGCGGCCTTCTTCACCCTGTAGGGAAGCTGGTCCGTCATCAGCTCATAGAACACGACGCCGAGCGAGTACACATCGCTGCGCACGTCGATCTCGTCCGCGTCCCCGCGTGCCTCCTCGGGACTCATGTAGGGCAGCGTTCCCATGATGCGGCCGATCTGGAGCGTCTCCGTCTTGAGCGTCCCCTCCGGATCCGTGATCCGCGCCAGACCAAAGTCCAAGACCTTCGGCTCGCCGTCGGAGTCGACCAGAATGTTCGTCGGCTTGAGATCGCGGTGGATGACACCGCGCAGATGGGCGTAGTGGATCGCGTCGCAGATACGTCCGAACAGCTCAAGGCGGGCGCGACGCGGAACGTTTTGCTCTCGTACGTACTCGGTAAGCGGGACGCCGCGAACGAGCTCCATCGCGAAGAACGGCTGGCCGTCGTCGTCCCGACCACCCTCGTAAATCGCCGCGATGGCCCGGTGCTTCAGACGGGCCAGCGTCTGCGCTTCGCGTTCAAAAAGGCGGAGGCGGTAGTCGTCAACGTGCTTTCCACCTCGAATGACCTTGATCGCCACCAGTCTCTTGGGAGCCTGCTGCTCCGCCTCATAAACGATCCCCATCCCGCCCTCGCCGAGGATTCGCTGAATGCGATAGGAGCCGACCTTGGCTGGCATCGGGCGGCTGGCAGGCGGAGAGGAAGCGGCCGTCAACACTTCGACCCCCCTTTTCAGATCGGCCGCCCGGCCCTGGCAGGTCGGGCACCCAGCGATGTGGTCGTTGACCTCCGGAGCGTCGCGATCGAGCCCACTCCAGAGCTCTTCCTCGGTCAAGTGACAGCTCATTTTCAACCAACCGGTCGAACGGGAACACCGCAATCCCTGCGCGCCGATCGACCTATTCCTTTCTCTTCACCAATCATATCGCGGAAGGCGGAGCCAGACGGACGATTTCGCATTATTTCAGATTTTTTCTCCGTCGCCGGCCCGATTTTCGTGTTGTTACGGATAGAGCGGCCGTGTGTTTTCGACTATCGGGGCGGGACGGGCTTTGGCGGGGCTGTTCCTCTTCGCGGCCGCTCATTGACAATCGGACCCCGTTCCAGGTAGAAGGGGCGAATACTTTTCGCAACAGCGGGAGGACGGGGATAACGCGTTAAAGCATGTTTGGAATTTGTATCAGGCTTAGTGTCGTGCGGCAGGTTTCCGCCGGCACACGGAGAAAATGAGCTATGTCAAATCGCAACGTGAAGCGCAGCGCGAAGAGCGCGTTCACACTCATCGAACTTCTGGTCGTCATCGCCATCATCGCGCTGCTGATCTCGATCCTGCTGCCGTCGCTCGAAGCAGCGCGGCGTCAGGGAAAGCAGAGTGCCTGCCTCGCACACATCAAGAACATCGCGAGCAGCAGCCGCGTCTACCAGGCGGACGACGCCTCCGGGTGGGGCATTCCGGTCCACCCGTTGCAGTACGATCAGGAGGAGAACGACCCCACGTTCATCGGCGCCTATGAATGGGGCGGTAAGAGCGGTATAGGTAAGCCGGGCTTCATTAACTTCGCTTCGTTCCTTGGCAGCAAGTACGGAACGATGGCGGGGTTCGGTCCGGCGACGCGGCCTCTGAACGACATCCTTTATCCCGGCGGATTCACCAACTACAAAACCCAACGAAGCAGAACCGGCGCTTCCAAAGACACGGAACTGGATCTGGGGATTTTCCACTGCCCATCTGACGACGGCCCGCCGCGTGCGGCGCACTGCCCGGACTGGGTCAAGAACAGCGGACGATCGTCTTACGACCACTTCGGCAACAGCTACGCCGCGAACATCTTCATGATCCGCTGCGGAGCGAGTGATATGTATAGCAACTCGCCTTACCTACGCCCGACGACGCGGGTTCCGACGCCCGCACGCACGCTCTATTACGAAGAGAACATCGGTCGCTGGGCCTGGTCGTGCAGAAACGAGATCGAGGGTTGCGAATTCATCGGTCCGGGCGTCGACCCGGGACCGACCAAGGCCGTGCGAGGATGGCACGGCAAGGACTGGACCTTCAACCGCGCCTTCGTCGACGCTCACGCCGAGACCCAGCGCATCTACATCGAAGGCACCGAGGATAACCAAGGCTACGCCTACCACTACCGTGCTGAGCGGCTCCCGTCGTACTCTACGTGTGGCGGAGAAGAATCGGAATATGATGACTCCAGATGCATCATCGTACGTGGCAACGGTTGGCAGAAGGATACGCTACCCGCGTCGCTCCTGGAGACCGGCCTGCCTCCGCCAGGCGGCCAACGACCCTCGTACGAGGACTGCGTCGTTTCCGAGTAGCCCCTACCGCACCGCGCCTTCCCTTCGCTTCGACGCGCGGGGGACGAAGGCGTCGACTGGCGATGAACCCATACCGACCCGCACTTCGCGGGTCGGTTTTTTTTGCTCCCTAGCCGTTGCGTCGAAAAGCAGCCGCTACCGCAGACGCGGGGGCCCAGCTCGGGTTACAATACCCCGTCGCCTCTTCGCGCTCCTGGAGCCTGTTAACGTCAGTGGACGAACCCGAAAGGAACAATGAAACGGTCAGCCGCCTAGCGGTTCTTGTCATCGCCGCCGCGACGCTGGCTGCGTTCGTCGGCGTCTTGGGCAACGGGTTCGTCTGGGACGATCAAGCCAATCTCGTCAACAACGTTCGCTATCGCGGTGTGAGCTACGAACATCTGCGATGGATGTTCACGACGTCACTGGGCGGCCACTACCAACCCCTTACCTGGCTATCCTTCGCTCTGGATACGAAGCTATGGGGCGGTCTCAACGCAGCCGGCGTCCATCTAACCAATCTGCTCTTGCACCTTGCGACCGCGACGCTCTTTTTCTTCTTGGCCCGGCATTTGCTCACGTCAGCGTTATGCGACGCGTCGCGCGGAGCGGCGTTCGCCGGTGACAAATGCCGGACAGCGTCGCCCAGTGCCATCGTGCTCGGCGCGGGCACTGCCGCGATCCTATTCGCCGTCCACCCGCTTCGCGTCGAATCAGTCGCCTGGGCGACTGAACGGCGCGACGTGTTAAGCGGCCTGTTCCTGATGGCGACGCTTCTGCTCTACGTTCGCTCAACCACGACGTCATCTTCTACTGATGAGACGAGACAGACGATGCTCGTGCGACGGCGACGTCGGCTCCTCGTCGGTGCGATCGTTTGCTACCTCCTCTCCCTCATGTCGAAGGCGTGGGGTATGACGCTACCGATCGTGCTGCTGCTTCTGGATTTCTATCCTCTTGGCCGGTTCCGAAGTCGCGACCAGCGCCCGCGAGAGCCGCTCGGATCGCTTTTGATTGAGAAGCTCTGGTTTCTGGTTCCGGCTTCTCTTTGCGCATTCGCCGCGATTTGGGCCCAGCGGCAGGCGGGTGCAGCCTGGAGCTTCGCCGAACATCCGCTAGGCCTTCGCCTGGGTCAGGCGATGTACGGCCTCGCGTTTTATCCGATCAAGACGCTCTTCCCCACAGGACTGATCCCGCTCTATGAACAGAATCCCAGTGCGACAGCCCTTGATCCGCTGAACGTCGCCGCCGCGGGCCTGGTGATCGCGACCGCTGGGCTCCTCCTATCCATGCGTAAGAAGCACCCCGCCCTGTTAACCACGTTCGCGCTTTACTTCGTGATCCTGTCGCCGGTGTTGGGGTTGGCGCAGAGCGGTCCCCAGATCGTCGCGGATCGCTACAGCTATCTCGCGTGTTTGCCCTTCGCCGTGTTGCTGGGAGGCTGCGTAACGAAAGCCTGGAGCCGCCTGTCGGTCCGTCGGCCTATGCTGCGCGTAAGCGTGCTTGTAGGCCTTGTGGCCATCACGCTTACGCTAATCGGTCTAACACGCCGGCAGACGCGCATCTGGCAATCGCCCTACACGCTATGGAACGCCGTGATCGAAAAGGCGCCGCAAAGCGGCACCGCCCACGCCCACCTGGCCGCAATACTGAACCAGCGCGGTGAGTTCATGCGAGCGCGTGACCACGCGATCAGGGCGATTCAGCGTCTCCCCGGAAACCGGGCGGCTCACAGGGCGCTCGGTCAAGCATCGATGGAAATCGGAAACTACGAAGCGGCGGAGAAACATCTGCGAACCGCCGCCCTGATCGCCGCCAACGTGAGTAAGAGCGATACATCCGCTCAGCTCGGCTTGGCCGTCCTCTACACTCGGCTGCAACGCTTCGACGACGCAGAAGCTACCTACCGCACCATGATCGAATCGGATCCCTCGAAGGTCGACTGGCGTCTGGCGCTGGCTGGACTCTTAGCAAGTCGCGACCGCTTCGCGGATGCGGAGGACATCTACGGTGGGGCACTTCGCATCGACCCCACCGATCCGCAAACCTCCCTGCGACTGGGCATCGTCCAGCACAAACAAGGGAACACGGCTGCGGCCATCGCCACGTGGGAGCGCGGCCTGGAGTTTCATCCCGGCGACGTCCACCTGCGCGCTCAACTCGCGTGGGTCCTTGCAACGACAACCAACGACGACCAGCGCGACGGAGTGCGTGCGATAAGTCTCGCACGCGGAGCGCTCGCCGACACAGCGAACGGTGTGTTCAATCTGGAGGCTACCGAAGCGCTGGCGGCTGCGCTTGCGGAGACGGGAGACTTCGTAAGCGCCGTGGCGACCCTCGAAGCTGCGCAGGCGACCGTTCCGGATTATACGGATGCGTTATCACGTGCGGCGGAGCGCCTCTCACGACAATTGAAACGCTATCGAGCCGGTAAGCCCACACGAGTGAACCTGAACCCGATCCAAATTACCGGTGATTGAGGCGCCGCGCAGGCTGAAGCCTGCGGCTCGGGAGATTATTGCGACAGGCTCTATGTTCAGGCGCGCGCCTGCGGAACCCATCCGCGACGCGTTGCTTGCCGAAGCCGCCATCTTGCCCTACATTCGCCTCGACGTTACGACAAAAGGTGCCCCTTGCGATTTCAGATCAACACGGAATACGATCGTCTCACGGCTGTGCTCGTACATCGACCCGGTCCGGAGATCGACCGCCTGACGCACGAAAACGTCAAGGCCTTCCTGTTTGAAGACGTCCCGTTTCTACGACGCCTTCAAAGCGAGCACGACGCCTTCGTCGACAAGATGCGCGAGCACGGCGTCACGCCGCTGTACCTCGAAGCCCTTTTGACGGACATTCTCGCCGACGACGCCGTTCGGGCGGAGTTGTTGCGGACGGTGTGTGCAACGGCCGCCGTCCCGGCCATCGCCGAGAATCTTTCCAGCCTGGAATCATGGGACATAGCGGCGCTGGTGGACATACTGTTCGGCGGCATTACCGTCGCGGAGTACATGCGCGGAACCGGCCAACGAATCGCCGCCTCCGCCGGGGAGGAAGCTTTCCTGCTCCCGCCGATCCCGAACGCGTACTTCAGCCGCGACCCGGCCGTCGTCGTGCAGAACACTGCCATCTCCTCGAAGATGCACTATCGAGAGCGCGTACGCGAGACGCTGCTCACCCGAGCGGTGCTCGAACATCATCCCCAGTTCCGCGATAACACAATCGTATACGGCGGCTCGGATGAACCGGCTGAGGATCGACCTTACACCATCGAGGGCGGCGACATCATCGTACTCTCCACCGACGCCGTCTTGATCGGAGCAAGCGAACGGACACGAAGTGAAACCATCGAGTGGCTCGCGCGGAAGTGCTTCCAAGCGGTCGACGTAAAACGCGTTTACGAGATTCCCATTCCCAAGGAACGTGCCTTCATGCACCTCGACACGGTGTTCACCGTTGTCGATCGCGGTAAGGTGTTGTGGTACTCGCCCGTGGTGGAACAGATCCGCTACATTCACCGGTACGAACCGGACGGCGACGGCGAGACGGTCCGACGCGAGCCCGAGCAACGGAGTTTGCTCGACATCCTTCGCGCCGAATTCGGCATGGAAGTAACCGTCATCGACACCGCCGGCGGCCGCAAACCGCACGCGGCTAAGGAACAACGCATGGACGGCGCCAATGCCCTGGCGATAGCACCAAGCGTCGTAATCACTTATGAACGAAACGAGCACACGACGACCGCACTCGAGCGGGCGGGCGTTACGTGCATCGAAATCGACGACGCGGAGCTCGTTCGCGGACTCGGCGGCCCGAGATGCATGACCATGCCCCTACGTCGAGAACCCGCTTAGCGCTCCGCCACGGATCGATTGACCCGTTTCTCCGAGCCGCGGGCTTCAGCCCGCGCGATTTCTCAATGTTCCTCGTCGCTCGAACGCCGGCGATCCGACGCATTCGAACACAAGAAATGCTCTCGGGTTGAGAAGAAGGCACGCCCATGAAGATGTTCGCTTGCGTTTGGAATCAGCTTGTCGATTCGATAGAATTGCGGTTTTGAACGCACCCTATGGGAAATCCGTATTCAAGACAGGATACGCCCCCTTCCCCACGGAGATCGGATATTCTGTAAACGATGGATATTCGCAGGTACAACAGCCAAGCTTGGGACGCCCAGGTCGAGCAACACAGCCGCTGGACCGTTCCGGTCAGTTCAGAGGCCATTGCACAAGCGCGCCGTGGCCAGTGGGAAGTGTTGCTGACGCCCGCGATCCCGGTGCCGCGCGACTGGTTTCCTGATTTGAAGGACTGCGACACGCTCGCGCTAGCATCCGGCGGCGGACAGCAAGGCCCCGTCCTGGCTGCGGCCGGCGCCCACGTGACCGTCTTCGACAATTCCGCCCGGCAACTCGACCAGGACCGACACGTCGCCAAGCGCGACAGTCTGACCCTTGCCACCGTCCAGGGGGACATGGCGGATTTAAGCGCGTTCACCGACCGCAGTTTCGATCTGGTCTTCCATCCGTGTGCAAATTGTTTTACCGAGGACGTCAAGCCCGTCTGGCGCGAGTGCTTCCGTGTCCTCAGGCCTGGCGGCGTATTGCTGGCTGGCTTCCCAAATCCGGCGATGTTCATCTTCGATTCCGCCCAGCTCGAACAGGGCACATTCATCATTCGCCATCGGCTACCCTATTCAGAACTGACCGACATCACGCCCGACCAGCGCCAAGCGCTCATGGCCAAGTCCGAACCGTTGATGTTTGGCCACACGCTCGACGATCAGATCGGAGGACAACTGGCGGCGGGGTTCGTCCTAACCGGGTTGTTCGAGGACAGCGATCCAGACAATGCGTTGAGCCGGCACATGCCGACGTACATCGCGACCCGCGCGCTGAAACCACCGAGTTCTCGTTGACGACGGTGTGGCCGCGGTCAATGACTACAACGAAGCGTTGATCAATCGAGGCATGTCCGTTCATCGCGCACGACCGCGCGAGCCGAGCTTAGTTCTTCGTGACGTGCGTCCCGACTTTACCGGCGACAGCCTCGGCCGCCCGCTCGAGCGGCCCGATGATCACCCGGGCGCCAGGCTTGTCCGTCGCGTTAAGAAAATCGATCGCCCCTTGCACCTTGGGCCCCATCGTCCCAGCGGGAAACTGCCCCTCGGCCAACCATTTTTCGGCCTGAGCGACCGACATCGTTTCGATCGGTCGTTCGTCCGACCGCCCGAAGTTCAGCGCGACGTGGTCCACATTCGTGAGAATCATCATCACGTCGGCATCGATCGCCAGCGCGAGCACGGCACTGACGAGAACCTTATCGATCACGGCGCGCACGCCGAACAGCCCTTTTTTCGGATCGTCCGCCACTGGAATTCCCCCGCCGCCACAGACCACAAGAACGTCGCCCGCCTCGACCGACCGCCGAATGTTGTCGATCTCAATGATTCGTCGCGGCTGCGGTGACGGAACAACACGTCGATACGTTCCCGGAGACACTTCCTTCGTCTGCCAACCCTCCTCGCGCGCGAGACGCTTGGCATCGTCGATGGTCAACATGCGTCCGATCGGCTTGCTCGGGTTGACAAAGGACGGATCGTCGCGATCCACCAGCACCGTCGTCACGATGGCTGTGACCGTGCGATCCAAGCCGCGAGCGGTCAACTCGTTCGTAACCGTCTGCGCAATCATGTAGCCCATGCCGCCTTGGACGTGCGCCACCGCGACCTCCATCGGCAAGGGATAGATGACGCCCGATGCAGCCAGGTTACGCAGTAGAAAATTGCCGATCTGCGGTCCGTTTCCGTGTGTGATGACGAGTTGATGGCCCTGCTCGATGAGCGTTGCGAGGGCACCGGCGGTCGCGTGCGAGTTCGCGAACTGCTGGTCGACGTTGCCCTCCTCGTCCGGTCGGGAAATGGCATTCCCTCCGAGCGCGACCACGATACGTAGCTTTTCAGTCATACCGTTCCACATAGTTTTAGCGGGCGCGGCCGCGAAGGACTCCGGCGCCCGGAGTGCCCGCTACACGCCACTTATCGACGCGTCCACCCGGGGTCATGCAATCGCCTTACACGCCAGTCGGCGCGAACGTCCAGCTACCGCTGGGGTTTCGCCGAAGTGAAAACGACCCGGCCATTCGCCCACCGCTCAGGCGAAAGCAACAGCTCTCGCCTGTGATTTCTTCAATTTCAACACCGCCCGAGTCAATTCTTCTCACATCCCCGCGATCCTCTCCAACCGGTCCTTCGTACTCCAGATAGGCCTTTCGATGGTCACGAATCCGCCGGGCGGTGATCGGCAGACAATCGGTTCCACGCGGTTCGGCTAGGAGTTGCCACGTGAGTAAAACGTCGCCGTGCTCGAGCATCATATCCCAGTGCTCGCCACCGTCGACACGGTGGTGTAGAATGACAAAGCGCTTCGACATTGCAACAGGCATCTTGATTAAGCGCTATAGAGCTCAGAAGCAATGGCCTTCAATTTCACGGATGGTCCCGAGGTGAACGTCATGAACAACCTGAACGTCATGAACAACCTGCATAAGAACGTCGGATCGCGTCGGCTTTGTGGAGCGCTCGTCCTCGCCGCTACGGTCGCCCTTTCCGGTTGCGGAGCCAATTATCGAGACTTCCGTCGCGAGGGTCAAGCGGCGGTGCTCCGCCATGACTACGGACCGGCGCAATACATGTTCTCTCAGGCGGAGCGGAAAAAGCCGCGTCGCGTTGCCAACCTCCACGACTTGGCTGTCTGCCACGTGATGCTGGCGCGCCAAAAGTTTGAACAGATGAACTCGGCCGCCGCCTTCCGCGAACTCGATCATGCCATCGCGTACTACCGCCGGGCGATCGATGCGGCGCCGGGACACGAGGCGTCGCTGGAAGGTCTCAACATCGCGCTCGAGCTGAAAGGCCAGTTCGACGAGGCGCTGCGGCAAGCTCAGTGGGCCGCCGATTTCGTCGGACCATCGGCGAAACAGCAAATCTTCCTTGCGCAAGAGCTGGAGCAACGCGGCGACGACGATGGTGCGCTTCTGCGCTACCGTCAGGCCGTTGCCATGGAGCCAAGCAACGCTATGCCCCACATCGCCATCGCCAAGTTCCTGATGCGTCATGACAACGACTCGGCTGCGGTCGGTCACTTGCAGATCGCCTACCGCCTCGATCCGACGGATCGATGGGTCGTCGACGAACTCGCCGTTCGTAGCGCGATTCCACAGCTTGCCACAGCGACAAGCTCCACGCCGTAACCCCCCGTTATGTGCGGAATTTGCGGTGTGGTTCATTTTGACGGCCGGCCTATCGCACGCGATGCGCTGCTCCGCGCGTGCGAAACTCTTCGCCATCGCGGCCCCGACCACACCGGCACTTGGATCGACACCGCTTCCAACGGCTGCGTCGGGATCGGCGCGACGCGCCTAGCCGTGCAGGATCCCACGTCAGCCGGCCACCAGCCGATGCAACGCCACGAAGATCGCTACCATCTCGTCTTCAACGGGGAGATTTACAACTTCAGGCAGTTGCGTCAGGAACTCACGGATGCCGGCGAGAACTTCACGACCAACGGCGATACGGAGGTCGTGCTCGCGGCGTGCGTTCATTGGGGAACGGACGCACTACGCCGCTTTAACGGCATGTGGGCCCTGGCTTTCTACGACACGTCGACGCGAACGGGGTTCCTCTCCCGCGACCGATTCGGAATCAAACCCCTGCTCTACAGCGCGAGCGATCGTACGCTGCGCTTCGCAAGCGAGCTTGGAGCGTTTAGTGCACTGGGCGATTTCGATCGAACCATCGACGCGGACGCCGTCGTCCAACTCCTTCAGTTTGGCTACATCGCCCATCCTGCGACGATCTATCAGAACGCGCGTCGACTCGCACCGGGCGAGTTCCTGACCTTCACCTCCGCCGGTGCAGCCGCTCCCCTTGCCTACTACAGCCTGCCCGGCGTCGCAGGGGGCGGGCAGCCGCTCGACTACGCCGACGCCTGCGCTCAGGTACGGCAACAACTGTCCGACGCCGTCGTTGCTCGGCGCGTTTCGGACGTCCCGATCGGCGCCTTCCTCTCCGGCGGGCTCGATTCTTCCATCATCGTTTCGCACCTCAGCGCCGTCGCCAGCCGGCCGATTGCAACGTTTTCCGTGGGTTACGCCGACCAGAAGACGTACGACGAAACCCGCTACGCGCGTATCGTGGCCCAACGATTCGGAACCGACCACCACGAGCTGATCCTCACCGAGCGCGACGTGCTCGACTCAATACCACACCTTTTGGACCATCTCACCGAGCCCGTCGGGGACAGCTCGATCATCCCAACGGCTCTGCTATCCAAGTTCGCAGCGCGGTTTGTAACCGTCGCCCTCAGCGGTGACGGTGGCGACGAGTTGTTCGGCGGTTATTGGCGATATCTGGGCCACGATTCGCTCGCCGCCTACCAGCGCATTCCCTCGCTGATTCGCCGGCTGATCATCGAACCCGTGACGGCCATGATCGGGGCCTCCAAGTCATCGGCGCTTGGAAACCGGGCTCGTCAGTTCCGCAAGCTGTTGCGAGCGCGCGGCGGCAACGCTTTCGCACGGCACGTCGCATGGTCTCGAATCCTTTCGCCGGAGGCTGAATCGATCTTTCTGGACTCCGCACAATCCAGCGATTGCGATTTACGCACGATCTCCATCGCTCGTGAGTTGGCGCGCTCCGCCGACCGCGATGATCCGCTCAACGGAATCCTGGCGTTCGATCTTCAACACCAACTACCGGCCGACATGCTTCATAAGGTCGACCAAGCCAGCATGATGCACTCACTGGAGGTTCGTGTGCCGTTCCTCGATCCCGCGCTGGTCGAACCGGTGTCGGCAATGCCCTCACGCTTCAAGATCGATCGCGGACGCCGCAAGGGCCTGCTCATCGACAGCTACCGCAGCCGGCTCCCGGAAGCGATACTGGACCGCCCCAAGCAGGGCTTCGAAGTACCGATCGGTGAGTATTTCCGAGGCCCGTTATCGGAGACGTTCCGCGATATCGTCACGCGTGAAGTGGTGGAATCGTTCGGGCTGCTCTCTTTCCCGGCGATCGAGCGGGTGTTCGAGGAGCACCGGCGGCGTGAAGGTGAGCACGCCGACGTTCTGTTCGCCCTACTCTCGCTCTGCTGGTGGCGCCGGCGGGGCTAGGCCCACCTCAAATCGGGGTTGCAGGGGCGTAGGAGCAGGCTATAATCCGGGGCTCGGCGGTGGGCGCTTGGTCTGAGGCGGACCCTTGCTCTACAGACAGGTGGAACCATGCGGAAAGACATTCACCCCAAGTACATGGACTGCACGGTTCATTGCGGCTGCGGCGAGACGTGGCAGACGCGGAGTACCGTCAAGGAACTCAAGATCGAGATCTGCTCCGCGTGCCATCCGTTCTTCAAAGGCGGGAGCGACAAGATCGTCGACACCCTCGGTCGCATCGAGCGCTTCAACAAAAAGTTCGGCGGCGAATACTTCTCGGGCACGAAGGCGCAAAGGCCCGTCAAGACCAAGCGCCGTTAGTTACGCTCCAAGACGAACCGAACGACCACGTGCAAAGGGCCCCGGATCCGCCCGCCGCGTGGTCTTTTCCGTTTCCTGTTGAGCGCCGCCTGCCGGCTGCGCGCGTTTAGAATAGTTCCCGATGGCGCAAACCGTCGACGATCGAATCGTTGCCAAGCTCAGCGAGCTGAGTGATCGCGCCGACGATCTAAACGAACAACTCGCCGATCCGCAAGTCGCTTCCGATCCGACAAGGACCATAACGATCACCAAAGAGCTTGGTCGACTTCGCCGCCTGGTCGACCCCTTCAAGAAGTTTCGCCAGGTTCGCGATCAGCTCGAGGACGCACGGGTGATGGTGGCCGACGCTTCGCAGGATGCGGAGCTTCGACAACTCGCACGGGAGGAGGTCGAAACACTTCAAACTACGCATGACGAACTGTTCGAGCAACTCAAAGGCGCGATCGTTAGCGATGACGACGCCGCGATCGAATCGGTCATCATCGAAATCCGTGCGGGCACCGGTGGCGACGAGGCCGCCCTGTTCGTACGCGACCTCTACGAGATGTACCTCAGGTTCGCGGAAAGACGAAAACTCAAAGTTGAAGTGCTCGATCAGAGCGGGTCGGATTTGGGCGGGCTCAAGGACGTCACGATGGCCATCCGCGGACCCGACGTGTTTCGCCTGCTCGGATACGAGGGGGGTGGACATCGCGTGCAGCGCGTACCCAAGACGGAGACTCAAGGTCGCGTCCATACCTCCGCCGCCACCGTCGCCGTCCTGCCCGAGCCCGAGGAAATCAACATCGAAGTGAACTGGAATCAGGACGTCGAGGAGTTTGTCTCGCGTGCGGGAGGACCCGGCGGGCAGAACGTCAACAAGGTTTCATCCGCCGTTCGCCTCGTCCACAAGGAAACGAGGATCAGCGTCTCGATGCGCGACGACAAAAGCCAGCACAAAAATCGCGCCAAGGCAAGACGCATCCTGATGACGCGCTTGTACGAGCATCAGCAAAACGCCGTCAGCGGCGAAAGGGACATCGCCAGAAAGTCCATGATCGGCAGCGGAGATCGATCGCAGCGAATCCGGACCTACAACTTCCCTCAAAACAGAGTGACCGACCACCGCATCAACCTGGACCTCTACTCGCTCGATCGCGTGATGCAGGGCTACTTGGACGACTTAATCACCGCGCTTCAAGCTTACGACAAAGAGCAGCGGCTGAAGAATCTGTAACCGTAACGCACCGCCCGATCAGACGGCGACCTGTACCACAAGCAGTATCACAGCCGCGGCTGCGCTGCCGAACAGACAACCATAGGCAAATCCACGTGGGGTGAACGACGACGCTACGGTTGGTGCCGTGGCTTTGTTCGCGCAGTCTTCCCTCACCCGATCCGTAGCGCGCGAGGTCATCCGCGTGGCGAACGCTCCAAACCGGATGGCGCCGGCGGCCTTACGCTGTGCCGCGCGCGCGTCGATGAGGCGTTCCGCATGATCCTCCGATCCAGCCCGCAAGTCGCCCTCAGGCTCTTTGCGCACGAACGCAACCCCCTCCGGCAGCGGGGCTGACGGGAGAAACTCCGACCGTCGTCTGATGGGGATGTAACGATCGCCGCGAG
>JADFRO010000240.1 GCA_022561255.1 Planctomycetota bacterium
TGGTGGGCTTATGGATTGCCGAATCGCAAGGCGACAGCGAGGATGCGTTGCGTGAGGCTATGGAAATTCTCGCCGAGCGCACATCCAGCGAACCACCCGATTCGACCATCATACCGGAATCATACGAGGATCTCCGCGCTCGAATGGGCAAGATGCTCAACATCAAGGGCGTCACAGAAGTGATTAACTGGGGTCATGGCGGAGACGAGCTCCGAACTCACGCGCATGAAATCAAGACAAAGGATGGTCGTCGCTTTGCTGTTTATGTATGCGACATTCTCTTCGGGGAGCTACCATATGCCGTTGGCGCCATTCCGAGTCCTTACACCGGACAACGTGGGTCGCTCACGGAACCACGTCAGTTCAACTTGATGTTCGAATCTCACGCCGGCGCGGTTCAGGATGACGCCAACAAAGTATATCTTCGTCCCGAGACGGCGCAGGGTATCTTCGTGAATTTCAAGAACGTCATGGACTCATCGCGGGTGAAGATTCCCTTCGGGATCGCTCAAATCGGCAAGGCCTTTCGCAACGAGATCAATCCGCGAAACTTCACCTTCCGCTCGCGCGAGTTCGAGCAGATGGAGATCGAGTTTTTCTGCCACCCCAACGAATCGCAAATGTGGTACGAGTTCTGGCGCGACGTGCGGATTAAGTGGTACGAATCGCTGAACATCAAGAGCGAAAACCTCCGCCCCCGCGAGCAGGGTAAAGACGAGCTGGCTCATTACAGCGACGCCTGCACCGACATCGAATACCTGTTCCCCTTTTCCAACGAGCCGCAGGAGCTCGAAGGTATAGCCCATCGGGGCGACTTCGACCTTAAGGCACACGGCAAGGCGGCCAAGGGCAAAGAGAATGCCTTCGCCGTCGTCGACGACGCCACCCACGAGCGGTTCGTTCCGCACGTTATCGAGCCGTCCGCCGGTGTCGACCGATTCCTGCTGGCGTCGATCACCGAGGCGTACACCTTCGACGAAACCCGCGCGAGTCCCGAGTTCATGAAGTTCCACCCGAGGCTCGCGCCGATCAAGGCCGCCGTCTTCCCGCTGGTCGCCAAAGACGGCATGCCCGAGGTGGCTGAACCGATCTTCGCGGAGATCAAGAAACACTTCGTGTGTCAGTACGACGCCAAGCAGTCGATCGGCAAGCGCTACGCCCGCATGGACGAGGCCGGCACGCCGTTCTGCTTCACCATCGACGGGCAAAGCAAGGAAGACGGTACCATCACCGTCCGCAACCGCGACGACGCGTCGCAGGAACGCATCGACAAATCACGCTGCCTCGAATACCTCCGCGACAAGCTGGGTTTGTAGCCGACTCGCCCAAGTAAGACCTAGGGCAGCGCAACCGACTTAAATCTGACGTTTCCGTTGGCGTCCACAACGATCTCGTACATCTTGACGGACTCACCCTGCACTCCTTCGAGTTCTTTGATGAGCTGTTTTATTTCTCGGTTGAGCGACTTGTTCTCTTCGCTTCCCAGCAGTGCGGCGGGCCCAGCGAGCCCAGCCCTCTCGCGCAGGCGATCCTCCAGCGCGTTCTCCAAAGGCCCTCCCGCTCCAACCCCGGCCTTCGTGGGAAGCGCCTTCGCAGCGCCGGCTAGCGCGGTGATCGTCTCCGGAACCTTGGAATCGTACTTCGTATTGAACTCCGTGATGATTCCTTTCGCGCTCGTGAAGCCGACCTCTGTCGAGCCCCAAGTGCGCTGATACTCCAAGACACGAGGCTTGCTCGGGTCGGATACCGTGATTACACGGGCGGTGGCACCGTCGTCATTTCGTTCGACCACCAAGTAGGACTTGGGCGCCCAGTACTCAAATCCGACCTCCCCGTTCTTCTGACCATCCTGGTCCAACTTGTAGAACTTGACCGGCACGCAGCCCGCGTACGCTACCAACGATACTACTGCAAGCGTGCACGTGACGACTCGCCGCCCCAGTTGGATTAGGCCCGACCGATGCATCTTCATCTCGATCTCCTTTGCCGGATTGGTAAATCTCCCATTTCGGCAGCAAGACGCACCGTTGCGACTACGCCTTACGGGAATCACTCTCCTCCACTGTAGACGACTACCTGACTTGCACTAGCCCTGTCAACGCTTATATCCGAGAATTCGCCCCGATCTATGTGAGGGTGACATCTATGTGTCACCGCGCTCGATTTTGGGACAACATTCGGCGTGCTCCGTCACGCTGTCTCGCTGCAACGACGAGCAGACGGCGTCGCCCAATGTTTCGGTCCCTCCTCGGAAATCACCCACAAAGGGCGGTTTCTTGACGGGTTCGCTTACCGGCGATACCGTAACTTGTTTCCATGGATGGACTTATGAGCGAGGCACCCCGCGAATCACTGGATTTCGTGCGTCAGATCGTTACGGACGACCTGGGCTCGGGAAAGAACGACGGACGTGTACACACGCGATTTCCGCCCGAACCCAACGGCTACCTGCACATCGGCCACGCCAAGTCGATCTGCCTGAACTTCGGCATCGCCGAGCAGTTCGGCGGCAAGTGCAACCTGCGCTTCGACGACACGAACCCCGTCAAGGAAGAGGACGAGTACGTTGAAGCCATCAAAGCCGACGTCCGCTGGCTGGGGTTCGACTGGCAGGATCGCCTCTACTTCGCATCTGACTATTTCCAGCAGATGTACGATTACGCCGTGCAGCTCATCAAGGCGGAGAAGGCCTTCGTCTGCGATCTTTCGCTTGACGAAGTCCGCGCGCATCGCGGCACGCTGACTTCGCCGGGCGTCGACAGCCCTCACCGCAATCGCTCCATCGACGACAATCTCGACCTGTTCGACCGAATGCGCAGGGGCGAGTTTGCGGATGGTTCCAAAACACTCCGCGCCAAGATCGACATGGCTCACGCCAACATGAACATGCGCGACCCCGTGATGTACCGGATCCTTCACGCGTCGCACCACCGCACGGGCGATCGGTGGTGCATCTATCCCATGTACGATTGGGCGCATGGGATTGAGGATTCCATCGAGGGGATCACGCACTCAATCTGTACGCTCGAATTTGAAGATCATCGACCGCTCTACGATTGGTTTCTTGAGCAGCTTGACGCATTTCATCCACAGCAAATCGAGTTCGCGCGACTTGAGTTGACCCACACGATCATGAGCAAGCGGAAGCTGCTGGAACTGGTCGACGCGAAAACAGTTTCGGGTTGGAACGACCCGCGTCTGCCGACCATTGGTGGTATGCGTCGTCGTGGATACACACCGGAATCGATCCGGAACTTCTGCGATCGCATTGGCGTAGCAAAATTCAAGAGCACGATCGATTTTCAACTGCTTGAACATTGCGTTCGTGATGACCTGAACAAGCGATCTCCGCGTGTGATGGCGGTGCTGAATCCACTGAAGGTCGTTATCGAAAACTATCCGGAAGGTCAAAGCGAGGAACTCGACGCGATCAACAATCCTGAGGACGCATCAGCCGGAACGCGAAAGGTACCCTTCTCACGCGTGCTCTACATCGAGCGGGACGACTTCCGCGAGGACGCGCCGCGGAAGTTCTTCCGGTTGTCGCCGGGACGAGAGGTCAGACTCCGATACGCCTACTTCGTCACCTGCAGGGACGTGATCAAAGACGACGCAGGCGAGGTGACGGAGCTTCGCTGCACCTACGACCCCGCGACTCGAGGCGGCGATGCGCCCGACGGGCGTAAGGTCAAGGGCACTCTCCATTGGGTCAGTGCCGAGCACGCCCTGCCCTGCGAGGTGCGACTCTACGATCATCTGATCGCGCCCGACGAGCAGACGCCGGAATCCGGCAATAATCCCGAGCCGCGGGCTTCAGCCCGGGCGAATTCAGGTGCGACTCAGAAGGCGGCAACCGCGGAAACGAACCCTGCCGATTGGAAGGCGTCGCTGAACCCGAACTCCCTGACGGTGCAATTTGGCGGTTTCATCGAACCAAGCGTCGCTGAGGCTGCACCGGGGACGCGATACCAATTCGAGCGCATCGGCTATTTCTGCGTCGATCCCGACTCAAGCCCGGGCAAGCTCGTGTTCAACCGAACGGTAACGCTCAAAGATAAATGGGCGAAGATCGCCAAGAAGGGGAAGTAGACTGGGCGCTGACCTACCGCGCGGATTCGGAAGCGAGGCGCAAGACGCTACTGTTTCGTCGCCAGGCAGCGGCCGATGCGTGCGAGCGTTCGATCCTGGCCAAGGAGCGTCAGCGTTTCACCGATGGTGGGACTGATCGTTGTACCGGAGACAGCGACGCGAAGCGGCTGCGCGACGGCACCCATCTTCACATCCTTTTCGTCGCACACCTGCTTGACGAGTTCCTCGATCGATTCGGTGGACCAGTCGGACAGTTCCCTCAGCTTCGGCACCAAATACTCCAGCATTGCGTACCCCGCACCTTCACCCTTTGCGAGCACTTTCTTGACGGCTTTCGGGTCATACTCAATCGCGTCATCGTCGACGAAAAGAAACCCCGCCTTTTTGACAGCGTCGGTGAAGACTCGGAATCCTTCGCAAGCGTGCAGCACGGCGGCAAGCACGTCATCGCTAGCGCCACTCCGCGCGGGCCCAAGTCCGTCGCTCGGAGCCCCTTCGTGTGGCACGGGTTTTTCACCGAACGAATCGGCGCCGGCAGGCCTCATTTGCGCCGGCACGTCCGTGTTCAGGCGAAGATAATCCTTAAAGGCCGCGAGCAACCGATCCTTCGGCAAGCGTGCGACCCAATCGGTGTTGAACGCAATGAGCTTTTCGCGGTCAAACTTGGCGTTGGTTTTGCCAATCCGCTCGACACTGAACAGCCCAGTCAGTTCGGTGAGGTCGAACTGCTCACGATCGTCGCCGGGGTTCCAACCCAGGAGTGAAATAAAGTTCACGATAGCCTCAGGCAGATAGCCGGCCTTGCGGAAATAATGCACGTCGATCTCCGGCGGTGGCTCGCCCCTCTTGATCGCTTTTTCCTTGTCACTTTTGCTCATCTTCGACCCGTTCATGTTGA
>JADFRO010000241.1 GCA_022561255.1 Planctomycetota bacterium
GGGTTGGGTCGTGTGCGGCGAAGCAGCGTATCGGTCGTAGCCTTAGAGGAGCGTCGCACAGGAAGAACGAACCCGCTCCGCAGAAGTAGATGGGCGCGGTGCTTAGAGCATATAACGGTCGAGCGTAGCGTGTGTGTACATCGAGGCTCTTCGGGAACCCGGAGCGCCGCGCGGGCTGAAGCCCGCGGCTCAGTACGTCCGACTGTTCGTCGCTCCAGTTCCTGCATGCGCGCTCGCGCGCTGGTTGTTATCTCCAATGGTCCGCTCCCTCACGATCGCGGCTCTGTTCAGGCGCACCCATCGAACGACGTATAACGGAGCGCTAGCTGCGGCGATTACTCCAGACCCCAATCAGGGATACGACCTGGGGTCCAGGGTGCGCCGGCCTTTTCCAGCTTGTCTTCGAGCTGCTTGAGGTCCGTTTCGATGAGCGTGCGCAGCTCGGCTAAAACATCGACGAAGGCTTCGCCGGCGTCGCGGTAGGCGTCGCGCTGGGTCTGTGTGGGCCTCGAGGTGACGTGCCAGTCGATGGCGATGCCCGCGCGGCTGCTGATCGACGGCGGTCTGGGCTGTTGGTGCTTGGCCTTGGTTCGGTCGCCGCGAAGCTTGGTCAGCAACACGTTGAGCCGCTGCTGCAGGTTGTGGGCGTCGGCGAGCAGAGCCGGGTCGACCGCGGCTGTGTCCACGATGGCCTTGCGAATGTGGGCGATGCGGGTCTCCGCTTCGCCGGCGACACGAATCGCACCCAGCACGGCACGTTGCAGTCTGGCGGCTTTGCGATGATAGGTCATCGCCTCGGCACGATCTTGCGCGGGGAAGGTGGCCAGGTCGAGCGGTATCACCTCGAAGGACTGGGGATCGGCGAGTTGTGTGAACTCGGCGTCGACCTCCTTTTCGAGCGTGACGCTGTAGGTGCCCGGTAGCGCGAGCGGGCCTACCGGCGAGCGAGCCCATGGCGGCAGTTTGTCGGATGTCTTCAGTCGCGTCGGTCGAAGCGACGGATCGCGCAGGTTCCAAGCGACGCGATGTAGCCCCTTGTTGCGGGAGCCGCTGACGCGACGGACGACGTCGCCGGCATCGTTTTTCACGGTCAGGATAACCGAAGGCGCTTTCTCCTCGTCCTCAGCCCGAAGCTCTTCGATGGTGGGATACTTCGGCGTCTTACCGGCTTTGTAGGACTTCTTTTCGGCGTCTTGACGTTTCTCTTTGCGCGTTTTGATCTTCTCCTTGAGGTAGTAGGTGAAGACGGCGCCGAACGGTGGGTTCGGTGCGGTGTAGAAGGAGGCGCCTTGCGAACCCTTGCCGGAGCGACCGCCGAGACGGCTGGATTCGACGTAGAGCAGAGCGTCCTTGACCGGAAATACGACGGCGTCGTTATCGAGCAATTCTTTGTTGACCAGTCGCAGGGGCGAATAGTCGTCGAGAATGTAGAACCCTCGGCCAAAGGTTCCCAGTACGAGGTCGCTTTCTCGGCGCTGGATGGTCATGTCCTTCGTGGCGATCGTGGGAAGTCCGCCCTTCAGCCGGATCCACTTCTCGCCGTTGTCGGGGTTGAAGTAGACGCCGAACTCCGTGCCGACGAAGAGGAGGTCAGCCTTCTCGTGATCTTCCTGCAGGTTGTAAACGACGTCGCGCTCCGGCAGGTCCGCGGAGATTGACTTCCAGGTCACTCCGCGATCGGTGCTCTTGAGGACGTAGGGTTTGAAGTCGCCGTTCTTGTGGTTATCGAATGTGGCAAAGACGGTGTCGGCGTCGTGCCGCGAGGCGATGATCCAGCTTACGTAGGTCTGGTCGGGTACGCCGGGAAACAGCGCGACGCGTCGCCACGACTGACCGGCGTCTTCGGTGATTTGTATGAGGCCGTCGTCGGTTCCGACGTAGATCAATCCCTCCACGAGCGTCGATTCGTCGAGAGCCACGATGTTGCCGAAGATGGAAGTCGACCGGTTCTTGGAGACGGCGTCGATGCTCTGAATTTTCTCCATGATCTTGAGCGTGTCGCGGTCGAGTTGTCGCGTTAAGTCCTCACTGACGGCGGTCCAACTGTGTCCTCGATCGTCGGAGCGGAACAGCCGATTGGCGGCGAAGTATAGTCGTGTGTGGCTGTGCGGGCTGATGATGAGCGGTGAATCCCAGTTCCAGCGGTAGGGCTCTTCGTCGGGCTGCTCTCGCGGTTTGATGTCGACGACTTCGCCGCTGCGCCGGTCGTGTCGAACCAAACCGCCGTACTGCCATTGGGAATAGACGATGTTGGGGTCTTCCGGGTCAATAACGGTTTCGTATCCGTCCCCGCCGACGGTGATGAACCAGTCTTCGTTGGCGATTCCGCCGGGGCTGATCGTACGCGACGGACCGCCTTGGGAGTTGTTGTCCTGCGTGCCACCGTAGACGTAGTAAAACGGTGTCGAGTTGTCGACGCTAACGCGGTAGAACTGGGTGATGGGTAGATTCGGTTTGTAGTGCCAGTTTTCGCCGCGGTCGTAGCTCTCGTAAATGCCGCCGTCGCATCCGACCAGATGATGGCTCGTGTCGTTGGGGTCGATCCATAGCGCATGGTCGTCGACGTGTCGCAGATTTCGCGGGGCTCGCTTAAACGATTTTCCGCCGTCGTTGGTCACGTGCATGAAGGTGTCGAGGGTGTATACGCGATCGACTTTGACGGGGTCGCAGACGATCTCGTTGTAATATTGGGGGCTGGAACTCATGTACTTGTTGCGTTTTTCCCACGTCTCACCGCGGTTGGTGGAGCGGAAGAACCCGCCTTTACCGTTTGCGGCTTCGATAATGGCGTAGACGGTGTCGGGGTCGGCGGGGGCGATGCACATTCCGATGCGGCCCTTGTCGCCGCTGGGGATACCGCTGGTCAGCTTCCGCCAGGACGCTCCGGCGTCGGTGGATTTGTAGATCGCCCCTTCGGGTCCGCCGTTGATGAGGGTCCAGACACGCCGGCGGCGCTGGTATGAAGTGGCGTAGAGGACGTCGGGATCGCGCGGGTCCATGTGGACCTCGTTGATGCCGGTGTGGTCGCTGACGTGGAGTACGCAATCCCACGTTTTTCCGCCGTTGGTCGTCTTGTAAAGTCCGCGATCGCCGCCGGCTCGCCACAGCGGTCCTTGGGCGGCTACGTAGACGGTGTCGGAATCGCGCGGGTCGACGACGATCATGCCGATGTGTTCGGACGCGGTTAGACCCATGTTCTTCCAGCTCTTGCCGCCGTCGCGCGAGCGATAGACGCCGTCTCCGAAGGATACGCTGCGCTGGCTGTTGTTCTCGCCCGTGCCGACCCAGATGACGTTGTGGTTGTTGGGGTCCATCGTGACGCAGCCGATCGAGTACGATCCCTGTTTGTCGAATACGGGTTTGTAGGTCGTGCCGCCGTTGGTGGTCTTCCAAACGCCGCCGGAGCAGACGGCGACGAAGTATTCGCTGGGTTTGTTCTCGTTGACGGCGAAATCACAAATGCGACCGGACATCAGGGCCGGGCCTATGGAGCGGAACTTCAGCCCGGCGAACGTCCCGGCGGACATGCCCTTGGCTGACTCATCGTCGTCTTCGGTTTCAGCTAAGGAGGAAGGTGCTGCGACCATAAGCGACAACAACATGGCGAACAGGAAAAACGGGAGACGTTTCATCGACGGTTCCTTTCAGCAGTTCGGTAGTTCTTGCCGACCTTCAGCGGACACCTCAACATGAATATCGGACGTTGCGCACTCGACTTGAGGTGCGCGACACAGGTTCTTGGGTTGCGGCGGTGGAAATCAGTTGAGGTCGCGGACGGTTTGGGTTTTAGGAATCGTGGAAGCCTTGTGTGCGCGACGTGTTGAACCGGTTGCCTTGGCACGCCGTTCCCCTCCGGTAGCCATCTGCTTGCGATCGCTGGACCTGAGCGTCCAAGCCTCTATTCCGGCGGCGATTTTAGCTCATACGATCGGCCTGGCAATGAGGGGTGTAAGGATGGGTAGTGTCCTAATTTGGGGTCGCAGGCACGGCCCGGGGTGTTGTAAAGCTCCTATTTCCCCTCGCTCAGCTCGCTGTGAACGAGGTCTTCGACCGTTTTCAGGCGGGTTTCGATCAGTTCTTCGCGTATTTTCTTGGCGTCGATTTGGAGGTCGGTGTATCGAAGCAGAGTTGAGGCATTGTAGAGGGGGCGAAAATTCCTCCAAATCTCAGGATATCGCCGTTTTAGTCTTCTATTGCGCTGAGGATGGTTATGACTTGGAACGCCTTGACGGGCAAAGATGGCTTCAACGAGATGAACCGCTGTGTAGAACGCCACGATGGCAAGCCAATCCGAGAACTCATCGGGAATTGTCTCTAAGAAGGCTTGATTTGTCTTGGCTTTCTTAAGGTGTGCGTCTTCAGTCGCCATAGATTTGCCACGCTTTAGCCGAATCGAAGAAAGATGTCAGCGAGCCAACGGGGGTTTCTGGTATTTGAATGACATCCGTAGGACACCGCTCAAATTTCTTGGCCACCTCGACATCTAATCCTGATATTGCATCGTCGAAATCGAACCGGTAGTCAGGCCCCTTCGTTAGAATAAACACCTTGAGTCCGTCTTCCGACGCTGCCATGTAGGTGCGAGAAACCTGTTGTTTGTTCTCACGACACCATTCATGGAGATGAGTCAACAGACGGTCGAACTCGTGTTTCCAACGCAACATATCTTGTGCTTGCCGGCAGGCGAGCGCTGCCTCACGCGCAGTCGTAACGAATCGGTCTTCGTTTTCAGGAACCACAACCACCGGATTGCGCGAACGGAAATCCAGGCGAAGGGGTTCGACATTTTTCTCCGACGCCGTTTTCGGCATCCCAATTCCTCCACGAAGTCTATCTGGGCTTATCTACTACTGTCATCGTACGAAACCCCTTATGTACTTGTCAACAACTCATTTATGTGACACTTGAGCCAGAAATCACATAGAACCAACCTGCCGCTATCTCGCGTATGTGCCGGAGCTTGCCAAGAGGGACTC
>JADFRO010000242.1 GCA_022561255.1 Planctomycetota bacterium
CTGCAATCTGCTAGCCGACGCTGGAACTCGCCGATAAAGTCTTCAGCGGGACCGTAGTGGTCGGCCAAGTCCCAGGTGGTGAACCCCGAGTCCAGGTAGTGGAACATGCTCTCCACAGCAGCCTCGGGGTCGATTGAGCCGTGGCCACCCGAAACCTGCCACATGCCGTTGAGGATGCGGCAGATCGGTAGGTCTAGGGCTAGTTGAAATTGGCTAGATGGGGGCAACGGCAACTGAGGATCAAGCTCCCTAGAATTACGATTGTTTCAACTTCTTGAAGTCGAAGTCGGATAGCGCGGGAAAGAATCGGTCCGCAATCAAGTACCGTTGGCCTGGTTTCTTTACGACGACAGGTAATCCACCAAAATCTTCCAGCCACGGCCAAAGTCCATGCGTGTTCTCGTTGTTGTAGGAAAAAAGACCTGCCTCCGACAAAATCGTCTTTCCTAGAACTCCATCTGGATTCAGTGTTTGCCCTTGGACAAGTGCTTCCGTAGCACGCTCCACCACGAACTTATCTTTACCTTTTCGAGAATTCTTTGCTCGGTTGTGAGCCTGTTCCAGTACGCATTGTATATACTGCGATTCTTTCCCTAGTGAGTATTCCGCTTTGCACTTTTTAACGTAGAGCAAATGCTTTGGCATAAAAGCCTCCTTGTCAGGTGGGCCTTCCCGGACCGAAGGCCCGATGGCGTTCGCGTAACCATCATCGTCCGTGAAGATAACCCTGATTTTGGCCTGAATTATTTACCATTTGGATTATCGCATCGGCCAGCTTCTGGCCTCCTTGGACAGAGGGTTCTATTGGGTTAGCGTAATCACCACCGTCCGTGAATATAGCCCTGATATCGAGGATAGGAATACGGCGCAAGGAAGCCTCTTCGATGATCACGTCATTGAAGAGACTCAAGGCCGTTGAAGTCATTCTCTGAATCTTGGTCAGGGAAATTGGGCCGATAGATGGTGCAGATATACGACTGAACATTGGTGGCCAACACCGCTGCCAACATCTGGCAATAGTCTTCCCGAAATTGACCGACCGCATCATCGCCGAACTGCGCCAAGGAACGGAATTCGCCACGCTGGCAAAAGAACATTCCGACGGGATCACCGCGGACAAGGGGGGACTCTGGGACTGGACACAATCCGGCAGCCTCTCCGACGAGAAACTGGATCGCACCCTGTTCAATCTGCCGATCGATCGGATACAGGTCCACGAGGGGAAAGAGAGCTTCCGCTTGATTCGCATCGTCCGTCGTCAAAAGGCCGGCTGGAAACCGTTCGACAAACTGCAAAGGGAAATTCGCACCGCTCTCTCGCAGGAAGAAAAGCAGCGCAACGCCAAGACGATGCTGGATGAACTCATGAAGAACGCCATCATCACCACCATCTTCGACGGCGATCCGGACTTCAAACCCGATTGGCGGAAACGATAGCCCCCCCGGTTCGAAACGGCTTCCCGGGAATGGGTGGCTGCCGCACGCCGGTGGGAACCGAAACTGCGGGCGATTCTTAAACCCTTTGTACCCGCGATCCGCGCAACGGTGTTCGCGGTACTCTTGTTTGCCTCCGCGGGCCGATGGAACATCCCACAGTTTTGGGCATATTTTGCAGTGCAAGCGTTGCGGGGGTTGGGGTACGGCCTGGCCTGTGACGCCTCGATCATCGCCGAACGCCTCCGCCCGACCGAGGACAGCACAGATCGTAAAAGAGTGATTATCCTCCGGCTCGTTGCAGGGGCACACTTGATCGCTGCGGGATTGGACGTCGGCCGATTCCAATGGACCGGTACGGTCCCGTTTGGGTTGCACGTGGTTGGATTCCTCGGATTGGCGTCTTTCGGTGGCCTGTTCATTTGGTCGATGGCGACGAACCGCTTCTTTTCCTCCGCCGTCCGAATTCAAAAAGAGCGCGGGCACCACGTCGTTACCAGCGGCCCGTACCGGTACGTTCGTCACCCCGGGTATACCGCTGCGATTGCCAGCATGGCGTGCAGCCCGTTCGCGCTGGGCTCATGGGTTTCAGCGGTACCGGCTGCGCTGTTCATCGTACTGGTTCTCCGGCGCACGATCGTCGAAGACGCGTACTTACGCAGCGAGCTCGTGGGATATACTGCGTACGCCGATCGAACGCGCTATCACCTTTTTCCCTGTGTGTGGTAGGAAACGAGAATCCCAACGACTCGCCGCCCGCGCTGTGTACGATCAGATGGAACCGGAGGAGCGGCAGGAAGATTCGACGGAGAACTAGCGTTGGGCTCATAGCCCTCCGCCGTGCCGGCTGCGCGTTTTATCGCCTTGAGCGTTCGCCGCAATCCGATGTGCGAAGGTCGCGGCCTACGCGACCGTTTTTTTCATCGCAAAGCGCATATACTTCGTCTTACCGCTGCGAAGCGCCTCGTAAATCTTCGTGCCCTTCGCTCCCGCGAACTGCTGGAAAAGCGCCTGCTGCCGGCGCGGGGCAACGTCGGAAATGAGCTGCCGCACGCGCTCGTCGTTAAGATCCAGCGCCCGCACGACGTTGGGTGTGATCTCGCACTCCTCGATCACCTCCAGCCCGCAGGCATCAATCGCCGACCGCCAGGCGTCGAACTCGCGGACGTCGCGAAAATCAGCGTAGAGGAAATACCCTCCGAGTTTGAGTACCCGGCGTACGTCCGCGAGAAAACGCCCCACGTCAGGATAACAGTGCGACGCCTCGACGTTCATTACCGCATCAAACGACGCGTCTGCGAACGGAAACCCGAGCGCGTCACCACACACAAACCCGAGCCCCGCCGTCGCATGGTTCCGCCGACAGGATGCCACCGCTGACTCCGTTCGATCGACCCCGATCATGCGTCGCGGTTTGAGATATCGGGCGACGTAGCTTGCCCCGCCGCCACGGCCACAGCTCATCTCGAGTACGTCCAGCCCCTCCAAAGATACCGGGCTCGCTACGACGTGGTAAAGATGGAGGTTGTACCGGTCGGGCTCGTCCGCCGCCTCAAGCTCGACGCCGTCACCTTCTGTGGGAGCGAACCCGTAGTTCATGAACGCAACTCCATGTTCCCCGAACCGCCTATCGATATACCGGTACCAGTACTTGTAGAGCGTCCCTTTGAGGCGATTCGATGAAAGCGCCTTGCCAAGCAGGTAGGCGACCAAGGGACGGGCCATAAGCGTCTTTTCTCCACGGTTTTGGCTGACTCTCGGCGAGTATAGCCGTGTGCGCCGGGATGTAACACCCTACGCTGGTCCCGCCCGCCACAAAGACCATCCGAAAACGTAAGTTTGCGGATTTTCGTCGAAACCGCGGCCGAGGGCGTCGACGGCCCCGCCCGCCGCGCGCCGGCTACTTTCGGACGATGCCTCGCGCGTAACCGTGCGGGCGCTTGCGGTCGACGACGGAATTCTCGCGGGCCGATTGCAGTCGAGCAACCCGCGTATTCCGCGGCGCCACACGCCTTTGCGAAAGCAGCCATCTTCCACTCGGCGTTGAACGCTACCGCAAAAGCAGCCGGCGCGATTGAGGTGCGATAATAAATGGTCTCACTTGCGTCAATCATGCACGCGGGCGACGTTGCCGCGCTTACGACTTTTTGCTACCATGCAGAATTGACAAGAAAATGGGAAGACGAGTCTGCTTGATGCGAGGAGGGGATCACGCGATGCAATCCACGTGGCTAAACCATTCCCCGTCGTCACCTAGGCAAACCGACAAGGAGTCACGAAGGATGTTTCCAATGCACAGTTCACGAATCGGCTTCAAAATAGAACAATCGTTAATCACTTACGCATGTTGTTTGACTGTAGTGCTCATGGCAACGGCCGGATCGGCGTCGGCTGGGCCCCGTGACACGGAACGTGTCGAGGAAAATCGCCTAAGCTCGCTGGCGATCAAAACGCCGTCGGGCGGTGATCCTGACTGCACGGACAGCGACGGTGACGGATACGGCGAGGGCGCCGACTGCGCCGGGCCGGACTGCAACGACGACGACGACGCGATCAACCCGGGCGTCTCCGAAGCGTGTGACGACGCCAACGCGAACTGCTGCAACGGAGTCGACGACAACTGCGACGGGGTCATCGATGAGAACGCAACGGCGTTCACCCGTGACGGCACAGCCTCGTGCGACGGTGGTACCAACGATGGCCAATTGTGCAAAATGACGGAAGACTGCCCTGACGGTCGATGCCTGGGCGACTCACCGACGTTTCTTATGTTCGGCGACTTGGCCTTAGGAACGCAATGCGTTGAAGGGCTGGGCATCTGCACTCAAATTGGAAACGTGGTTTGCAAAGATGATTTCACAGGAGCCCGATGCGATGCGGTTCCGGGCGATCCGGACCCACGCGGAGAGGGACTCGACAAAAACGGCGAGATCGATCCCACTGTCGAAACATGCTTCGATCGTATCGACAACGACTGTGACGGATTGGTCGATCACGGGAACGAGGTTGAAAAAGGCGTTCGACTGGACACGAACTGCACAACGGCGGAAGTCTGCGACGGTTTCGACAATGACAACGACGGCGTCGCCGATAACGGCTTTCCACTGGGCGACGCGTGTACGAGCGGCACGGGCGCCTGCACCAACTCTGGAACGATCGTTTGCGACGCGAACGGCGGAACCGAGTGCAACGCCGTACCACTCCCACCATCGTCCGAAACAGGCCCGGGATCGGCCCGATGCACCGACGGCATTGACAACGATTGCGACGGACTGCTGGACCTCGCCGATGCCGGGTGTCAGGAAGAGGAGAAGTGTGACGGCAAGGACAACGACGGTGACGGCGAGATCGATGAAACATTCGCCGGCCTTGGCGAGGCGTGCGTCTCCGGAATCGGTCCGTGCGAGCGGACAGGCATAACGATCTGCAGCGCCGACGGTAACGGCACAGTCTGCACGGCTGTAGCGGCGACGGGATCACCCGAGGGTCCGTCCGGCCTGACTTGCGAAGACGGAATCGACAACGATTGTGACGGAG
>JADFRO010000243.1 GCA_022561255.1 Planctomycetota bacterium
CTTGCCTCGACCGCCGCTCCTTGTCACGTCTCTTTCGAGATAGCCGACGGCGCGCACCGCACTGCCTAACGGAGTTCGTCCGTCGCTGTTCGCAGCGTCCATCTGTGCCCCGAACGCTAGAAGCGTCTCCGCAACATCTCGGTATCCGCCCGATGCAGCCCAGTGGAGCGGTGTGTTCCCGCGATTGTCCGGAGCACTGGGAGCGGCGCCGTTCTCCAGCAGCACCGTGACCGTTCCGAGGTAGTCGTTCTTACCCATCTCTTGCTCCATGGCGTGGGACCATCCGCGGTCTCGCATGAAACCTTCGGCCGCCGCGTGAAGCGCCGTCATCCCCCGGCTGCCTCGTGCGCTTATGTCGGCGCCGTCGTCTAAGAGACTTTCCACGGACTCCTTGCTTCCCTGGCGAGCGGCACGATAGAGGGGCGTCGGCGTGCCGACTAGCCGCTTGACCTCTTCGAGCCTCAGAGCGTGTGCGGACTTCTTCCCGCCGACATCGGCGCCACCGGACGCCAGCAATTCGCCAAGATTGCGATACCGATGCGGTATCGATTTCCCCGAGTCCCAATATTGCCGCATCGCTTCGCGGACGAGTTGCAGAGGGGTCTTACCGTTTGCGTCCTGGGCATTCGCATCTGCACCCTTGTCAAGAAGCAACTTCACTGCTTCGGGTCGGCCCTGTGCAGCCGCTTTGTGGAGCGGCGTTTGGCCAGCATCATCCAGCGAATCGACTTCGGCACCCGCAGTCAGGAGTTCTTTCAGCCGGTCCGTATCTCCCGACGCGGCTGCCTCGTGCAGCGGGCTCTTCGTTGGTGCCCCGCTGGCGGCGAGTGCGCCGGCGGGAAGCACTTGAAAAATGGCGATTGCGATCCAATGCATCATGGTCTTTGGTCGCCCCCGAATGGCCGTTTTCGTAAGACGCGAGTGGCCGCGACCGTATCGCCCGCGCGGTTCGGCGTCAATTCTCTGCGGTGTAACTTTCCGTCCGCCCAACGGTGCAAAATGGGTTTGCCCTTTCCCCGCGCTGGAACGATAATGGTACGGGGGCTTGCATCGAGCTTTAACGCGTGAAGCGTAATGGGAGTAGGTCATGTGCGGTATCATCGGATACGTCGGAAACCGTCCGGCGCTGCCCATTCTCATCGAGGGCATGCGCAGGCTGGAGTACCGTGGCTACGACTCCGCGGGGGTCGCGCTGGTGGATCAGGGAACGGTCGGTGTAACCAAGTCCGCGGGCCGTCTCTCCGTGCTGGAGCAGATCCTGGACCTCACCGCCACCCAAACCACGGGCATCGGACACACACGTTGGGCGACCCACGGTGCGCCGACGGACGTCAACGCCCATCCACATCAGGACTGTACGGGCAAGATCGCGCTGATACATAACGGCATCATCGAGAACGAACGCGCTCTGCGCACGTATCTGCAGCAGCAAGGCGTCACGCTGACGAGCGAAACGGATACGGAAGTGCTCGCGCAGATGATCGGTCGCTTCTACGAGGGCGATTTGGAGCACGCGGTTCGCCAGGCGCTGCATGAGGTTTCGGGTACGTATGGAATCGCCGTGATCTGCGCCGACGAACCGGGTGTGATCATCGCGGCGCGAAAGGGTAGTCCGCTTATCATCGGCATCGGTAAGGGCGAGCACCTGGTCGCGTCGGACGCGGCGGCCATTCTCGCGCACACCAGTCAGGTCGTCTACATGGACGACGGTGAGATCGCACGGATCACTGCGGACCAGGTTCGTATGACAACACTCGATGCGACTCCGGTGACCAAGAAAATCGAAGAAGTCGAATGGTCGTTGGAGCAGATCGAGCTCACCGGGTACGACCACTTCATGCTCAAGGAGATCTGCGAGCAGCCGGCCGCCTTGGAAAACTGCCTGCGCGGTCGTATAGACCTCGGTGACGGATCGATCCATCTTGGCGGACTGGTGGATTGCACGCGCGAACTCACGCGGGCGAAACGAATCATTCTGACGGCGTGCGGGACGGCCTGGCACGCGGCGCTGGTTGGTGAGTATTTGTTCGAGGAACTGACTCGGATTCCTACCGAGACGGAGTACGCAAGCGAATTTCGCTACCGCAATCCGATCATAGACGACGGTACGGTGGTCATCGCGGTGTCTCAAAGTGGCGAGACGGCCGATACTGCGGCTGCTCTTGCGGAGGCGAAGCAGCGCGGCGCGTTGACGTTGGGAGTCGTGAATGTCGTCGGCTCAACGATCGCTCGTGCGGCTGACGCCGGTGTTTACCTGCACGTCGGTCCGGAGATCGGTGTCGCAAGCACCAAGGCGTTTACCGGTCAGGTCGTCGTCTTGGCGCTGATCGCAAGCTATCTCGGTCGGCGTAAGCATCTTTCCGCGACGGCGGCTGAGCAATTTATCTCCGCACTCGCACGGATTCCCCACCAGATTGGGGAAATCCTCGAGCACGTCGACGCAGCGAAGAGTGTTGCCCAGCGCTATGCGGATCGAGAGAACTGGCTTTACCTGGGGCGAGGGTACAACTACCCCGTCGCGCTTGAGGGGGCGCTGAAACTCAAAGAGATCAGCTACATCCACGCGGAAGGACTACCGGCCGCCGAGATGAAACACGGTCCGATCGCACTGATTCATGAGGGCATGCCGGTGGTTGTGATTGCGACGGCCGGTACGCAGTACGACAAGATCATCAGCAACATCGCCCAGGTGCGAACTCGTGGCGGGAGCGTCATCGCGATCGCAACCGAGGGTGATCGGCAGATCGCTGAGCAGGCGGACCACGTTCTTTACGTTCCCGATACGGTTGAACCCCTGCAGCCGTTGCTCACGGCGATCCCACTCCAGTTGATTGCCTACTACGCAGCCGTACACCGTGGGTGCAACGTGGACAAACCGCGCAATCTCGCCAAGAGCGTGACGGTCGAATAGGGCGGAGGCGGGGATGATCGTGCATTTTTCTTATCGGAGTCGGGGTTTGGCGGATTTCGAGTAGCCTCGAACCGGGGGGACGGCGCGGGCTGAAGCGGGCAGTTCAGAATGCAGAAACGTTCTACCGTTACGACGCGGCGTCTTCGACGATGAAAGCTGCGCCGATCAGGAAGCCGCGGATGCCCACCGTGCAATGGGTCACCTGCGCTGGTAGCCACGGGCACGCATTGTCTTCGGAAAACTGGCGTACAAACAACGTATCGCGCTGGAACATCTTCGTCTTGGACCAAAAAGCGAACCCGCCATCCGAGACGTTCTGCATGGCGACCGCGGCGGAGGGTCCGATCGGGTTCGTACGAACCTCAAGTTGAAGACCATCGGTGACGCGCATGTCGTCGCGCTTGCCGTCGTACGCGTCAGCCTCGCCGAACTCCTTTGCGTCAGCCACAAGGCGCGCGATCTCGTTCTTATCCGCAAACGCCACGACCTGCTTTTGCCCACCCATCACGTTATCTCCTCTTGGTGCTTACTCGGTCAGTGCGGGCGAGCCCAGCGACGGGACTGTGCCGCGCACGATTGCATCGTCATTCTTTGAGCCCAAGTCCATGCGGAAAAGCCCGCGCTGGTTGTCCGGCGTTGCTCGCCGGAAGAATGCTCTGCGGCGTCGGGAACGTTTTCGGACGGAGCGTTTATCCGCGTTCGTTTCCCTGCCCGCGATCATGGCCGCTACCGCGACCGCTTCCCCTCCCGCTGCCTTGGCGGGCACCGCCGGACGCATCGTCTGCGCCGGCGAACGGCAGTTCGTCCCCGACCTCGGAAGTTGCGACGTTCCGCGTTACTTCACCAGTATCGGTGGAGACGGGGGGAACCAGGTATCCAGCGTCAACGACTCGTCGACGTGGAACTCGAAGTTCCCCGTGATGGTAACCGTGTTTCCGACGATACTCCCGTAAAACTTCCCGCTTCCGCTCATCGTGACGGTGGCGTTGGGTGCGTAAATCGACCCGTAGAAGTCGACGTTTCCACTCATATTGACAACCGACCCGGAGGACATGATGGTGAGATCGGCCGGGTTCGTCGTCGTGTTGATCGTTCCCGCTCCCGATCCCCCAAAATCACCAACGAGGTAGATCGTCGTCGGACCCGTAAGCGTTAGCGTTGAGTTGGAATCGAACTCAAACGCGTTGAAATAGTACGTCCCCGGGGCAAGCGTCAGGTTGTCGTTTCCCGTGATGACCAGGTTCGAGCCGTCGGCGAAGGGGTCCGTACCGTCGTCGGTTAGCCCGATGGTATCGTTGTCGTTGTCCGCGCTGACGTCGTCGAAGTCTATCGGCGGCGGCGTGGCGCTCGTGGCCTGCGGGCAGGTCGCGCCGCTAACGACCGCGTTTGCGCCGTCAATGGTGAGCGAATATCCAAGTCCCGGCATGGCGTCGCCGTTGATCTCGGTAGAGCCCGCAACAAAAATGTCGCCGCCGCTGCAGACGTTACCTTCATCGCCGGCTGTCGCGGGGTCGTACGCTCCGACGGTCGAATCGAAGCTATCAACCATCACGTTACCGGGGATGCTCAGGCTGCTGAGTCCCCAAATACCTTGACAAGGAAGGGCCACCATCGCGATCGCTTCGCGAGAAACGTTTGTGGTGTTGTGACCCATTAAGGGAGCGAAGAACAAAGACACTCCATCCCTACGACTTACGACGCGGACGGCGTTGGCGCTCGGGTCAGCAGGGTCAGCCAGCGCGACGAAGCCGTTGTTGCTGCAATCCCATTGGCCGACCTCGATGGTCTGGTTATCGGGAGAATAGAACCCCTGTGTCGCTTGGTTCAGCGTGAGGAATTGCAGCGCCCGTGCTTCTACCGCTGCGGGGTCACCGTCCCGAATCGCGGACGCACCAGCCATGGCTGCGGCGTCGGCGTTGTTCTGAGCGTCGCCCGTTAACGCACAGATATAGCCAACGTCAATGGCGAGCGACGCGCACAATAAGAGGGTGACCAAGCTGACGGCCACGAGAACGGCGACGGCCGCGCGACGGCGTGGTAAAGCCGGTTTGG
>JADFRO010000244.1 GCA_022561255.1 Planctomycetota bacterium
GTTTTTGTCGATCCGTCGCGTGTCGAAGATGTCGACGAACTCGCCGCCCAGCTAAGCACCCGCTTGAACGTGCCCGCTGAAACACTGGTCGAAATGATCCGTCGTCGGCCCGGCTCACGCTTTGTCGTAGTCGCACGCGCGGTCGATGCGGTGACGGCCGCTGCGGTCGAGTCTATGCATCATCCCGCCGTCGGGTTGGATCAACGCCCCGCTCGAACGTACCCGCTCAACGAATCGATGGCCCACGTTCTGGGCTGGGTCGGGCGGGACGGCATCGGGCTCGAAGGCGTCGAGCTCTTCTACGAGAAACATTTGCGCGGATCCGACGGACGTCGGGGAACGATACGTGACGCGCGGCGTAGAGCGCTGGGGAGAGCGCGCAGTGAGCCGAAGCCGGCGATCGACGGCGGTAGCGTGGTGCTGACGCTGGACGCGGAGATTCAACGCATCGCCGAGCAGGCGCTGGAGCGCAGCGTCGAATGGGTTGATGCTGAAAGCGGCGTCGCCTTGGTGATGTCGCCGAGGACGGGACATGTTCTTGCGATGGCCGGCCGGCCTACGTACGACCTCAATTATGCGTCTTCTGCGCCGGCGAGCGCTCGCCGAAATCGAATCATTACCGATCCGACGGAACCGGGCAGCACGTTCAAACCGTTTCTGGCATGTGGTGCGCTGGAGGGCGGGTTTGTTTCGACAACCGAGAAGATCGATTGTCACATGGGCAGGCACTTTTTCGGTCGGCGCCTCGTAAAGGACACCAGCCCTCACGGTTTGATGGATCTTAAAGGCATCATCGCGCGTAGCAGTAACATCGGCATGGGTTTGATTGCCGGTCGCATGGGCAACGCTGCGCTCCACGACATCATCCGGCGATTCGGATTCGGCGCCACCACGGGCATCGAGTGCATCGGTGAAAGCCCGGGCGTCGTGCGTTCCATTGACAAATGGGGAACGCTGTCGACGCAGTCGGTGGCTATGGGGTATGAGGTTTCGGTCACGCCTCTTCAACTGATTACGGCGTTCTCGGCGATCGTCAACGACGGACTCTTGCTCAAACCGCGGTTGGTGAAGCAATTGCTCGCGCCGAGCGGTGCCGTCGTCGCGTCGTTCGAGGAGCCCGAGGTCGTTCGTCGCGTCGTTGGGTCGGACGTGGCGCGATACGTCGCCCAGGAACTTCTGGTAGCCGTCGTTGAGGAGGGCGGCGGGCATCGAGCCAAGCTCGATCGGTACCGCGTTCTGGGAAAAACCGGAACGGCCAAGCTGACCTATCAGGACCGAGCGGGCTACGAGCCCGGCGCCTACCTCGGCATGTTCATCGGGGCTGCACCGGCCACGCGACCGGAACTCGTGGTCCTGGTCATGATTCGTCGACCCGATGCGACCACGGCGTATTACGGCGGCGCCGTGGCTGCTCCCGCCGTCGGAGAGATCCTCGACGCCGCGCTTTCCTACCTCGGCATACCGGGTGACCGGACAAACGCTGGTCAACTCGTTACCTATCGTGACTAGGAAACGTGACGAATGGGTTCGTGACAGAATCGGCGGGGATTTGCGATTCGTGCTTCGTGGGAGGGCGAGGGTCCAGCCGAGCCACAACTGTAAGGGTAAGTGAACGTCACGGTTCGTCCTCCCCAGAGCTCCGTCCGGATTTTGTGATATTTGAATAAATCACACCCGTGATCGTGCGACGAGAAACTGTCGCCGTGCGGAATCGGCTGGCGTCTCACGCCGGTTCTGCCGCCGCCCATGTGACAGCGGGGAACGCGCCCTCTAGAATTCGACGCTAGGGATGGGAATCTGCGGCTCCAAATCAACCGATGCGGCTGTGAATCTCGCGGACCTTCTTGCGCGCGCCGGTGTCGAGACATGCGGCGGCCAAGACCACGCCGAAATCCGCGTCACGGAGGTGATGGACGACTCCCGCGCGGTCGGTCCAGGAATGTGTTTCGTAGCGGTTCGCGGTGCGACGGTGGATGGACATGACTTCGTGGAAGACGCCGCTCGCGCGGGTGCGTGTGCTGTCATCGTTGACCGCGACGTGAAGATCGGGTTGGGCATTCCGGTCGTGCGGGTTAAGGATTCGCGCGTTGCACTGGCGAAGTTGGCCGCTGCTTTCTTCGGGCTACGCGATGAGCGACCAAACGCGGCCTCGATCGACGAGCCGATGAAACTGATCGGTGTCACCGGAACCAACGGAAAGACGACGGTCACGTGGCTTCTGCGTTCGATTCTCAAGGCAGCCGGTCGTCCGACTGCGCTAATGGGCACGGTGGAGTACGATCTCATCGACCGACGCGAGCCTGCGCCGTTGACCACGCCGGGAGCGCTGGAGCTTGCTGGTCGTTTGGCCACAGCGCGGGTGGCTGGTGCGAAGTTTGCGGTGTTGGAGTTGTCGTCGCACGCGCTGGATCAGCGCCGCTGTGACGGTTTGACGTTAGCAGCGGGTGTGTTCACCAACATCTCCGGCGATCATCTCGACTACCACGGCTCGATGGAAGCCTACGTGGCTGCCAAGCGCCGGCTATTCGACGGGTTGGACGCCTCGGCGTTTGCGATCGTCAACTTGGACGATTCGCGCTGCGAGTCCGTTGTCGCTCATTCGGCGGCGCAGCGCGTGACGTACGCGATCGAAAGCGGATCGGCAGACGTCCGCGGCGAAATCGTTTCGGCGAATTCCTCTGGAACAACGTTCACGATGATCGCCCGGTCCTACAAGACGACAATTCGGCTCGGGCTCGTTGGTCGGTACAACGTCGCCAACGCTCTCGCCGCCGCGGCGACGGCGGAAGCGCTGGGCGTCGACGTGGAGTCCATTCAGGCGGGGCTGGAAGCCGTTACCGGCGTGCCCGGTCGCCTCGAACGTGTGGAACCGCCTGGGTACGCTTTCTCGGTGCTCGTGGACTACGCCCACACGGACGACGCACTGCGCAACGTCCTGGCGTCGGTGCGTCCGTTGACCAAACGCCGCCTGATCTGCGTATTCGGATGCGGTGGAGATCGAGATCGAAGCAAGCGTCCGCGCATGGCCGCAGCCGCTGCCTCCGCGGATGTCGCTTTGGTAACCAGCGACAACCCGCGCGGAGAGGATCCGCAGGCGATCATCGACGACATTCTGCCCGGATTTGCGGGTGCGGATTCTTGTGAGATCATCGTCGAAGTGGATCGACGGCGGGCGATTCAGGAAGCGATCGCCTTGGCTGATGACGGCGATACGGTCCTGATCGCCGGAAAGGGGCACGAGACGTATCAGCTTGTCGGCGACCAGGTCTTGCCCTTCGACGACGCAGCCGTTGCGCGTGAGTGTCTAAGAGATCGCGCGGCGGCGCCTCTGGCGGAGGGTGCAGTGTGATCCCTCTCAAGCTTGATGTAGTCGCCGATGCGCTTGGTGGCGTCTGTCGATCCGACGACGATCCGCAGACGATAACGATTCATCGCGTTGCGATCGACTCGCGTGACGCGCAAACGGGCGATCTGTACGTCGCAATTCGCGGAGAGCGGTTCGACGGTCACCGTTTCATGGCCGAGGCGGTGTCGCGCGGCGCCGTGGCGTGCGTCGCGCAGCGCGATCACCCGCTGGCCGGCGAACTTTCCGCTCCGGTCATCCTCGTCGATGACACGGTCAAAGCGATGGGGCGCCTGGCAAGTTACTACCGGCGCGAGGTGTTGCCGGCGAGCGCGACCGTCATAGCGATTACGGGAAGCAACGGCAAGACGACGACCAAGCGAATGATCGACCACGTGTTGCGTCGATCGCTCACCGGAGTCGCGGCGCCCAAGAATTTTAATAACGACATCGGCGTCCCTCTGACACTTTTGTCCGCCCCGGCGAACGCTCGATACGTCGTTGTCGAGATCGGCTCCAACGCCAAGGGCGAGGTCGCGGCGCTGGCGGAGATGACCGCGCCGGACGCGGCGGTCATTACGTCGATCGGCGAAGCGCACATGGAGGGTCTTGGCGACCTCGAAGCCATTGCTGCGGAGAAAGGTTCGATTTTGGACCACGTTCGGCCTGGCGGACTGGCGGTCGTGAACATCGATCAGCCGGAAATCATGCCGTTTGTCCGGCGTTTCACGCGCGGGCGGTTGATGACCGTTGGAGCCAATCCGCAGGCTAAGTTGTGTGTCGGCGGGGCGACTTCGACGCTGCGGAGCAGCTCGTTTCGGCTCGAAGGGCGGTTCGACGTTCATTTGCCCATGCCCGGCGCTCACCACGCCACGAACGCGGCTGCGACGTTCGCCGTGGCACGGTGGCTGGGTGTTGCGAGCGACGAGATCATCACCTCGCTGGCCGACTTCACGGCGCCGGAGGGGCGAACGCGGAGTTTTGAGGCGGCCGGGGTAACGATCATCGATGATGCCTACAACGCCAATCCGGCGAGCGTTGAGGCGGCCGTCGCCTCGTTTCGTGCTGCCGGCGACACGCGGCGCATTCTCGTTCTTGGCGACATGTTGGAACTCGGCGAGACGAGCCGGGCGTGTCACGAGCGCGTCGTCGGCAAGGCGCTGGCGGCGGAACTGGACGTGTTGGTCGCCGTTGGCGCAGAGATGACACGGGCGGCTGCACGAACGGTTCCATCTGATGCGGCGATGAGAGTTTATGCGTGCAAGGATGCGGCCGAAGCGTCCCGGTGGCTGGATCGAATTGTTTCCCCAGGTGACGCGGTGTGGATTAAGGGTTCTCGGGCGATGCGCCTGGATGAAGTCGTCAGTCACCTGGCTGGGACGGCGGATCGAGAAGACGGACGGGCTTGACACGTGCTCTATTACCTCGCTCGCGAATGGTTCGGCGGTCGTCATTATGCGTATGAAAATACGCTGTTTCGCGGAGCGTGCGCGGCGCTCTTTTGCTTCGTTTTGGTTGTCCTATTCCTACCCCGTGTCATCCGGCAGTTGTTGAAGTGGAAGCTCGGCGATCGGCCGGAGTTCGATCACGCGTCGCTGAACGAGCTCACGC
>JADFRO010000245.1 GCA_022561255.1 Planctomycetota bacterium
GCTCCCTCACGGTCGCGGCTCGGAACGCTGGAACCGTCCGCAACACGGTGCAGTAGAAACTCATAGAACCTTTTTGGAAACGGCACTAGCGCCGCCGACAGACTCGTGGCGCCAGCGACAGGCTAAAACGCGGCGAAGCCCGTAATCTCACGGCCGACGATGAGCTGGTGAATCGTCTCCGTGCCTTCGTAGGTAATCACGCTCTCCAGGTTGAGCATGTGCCTTACCGGACAACATTCCACGCTGATGCCACCAGCCCCGAGCAGATCCCGTGCGTCACGAGCGATGTCGATTCCGAGTCGCACGTTGTTCCATTTGGCTAGGGATACGTGCGTATGGTGCATGTCGCCGCTGTCCTTCAGGCGGCCTAGCTGCAGTGCAAGGAGCTGACCCGTCGTGATTCGGCGGAGCATGTCAGCCAGGCGAAGCTGAATGGTCTGCTTGTGCGACAGCGGGCTGCCGAACAGAACACGCTGCTCGGCGAATTCGCACGCCTCGCGATAGCAAGCCATCGCTGCCCCAACCCCGCCCCAGGCGATGCCGTACCTCGCCTGGGTCAAGCACGAGAGCGGGCCGCCGAGTCCGCTGGTCTTGGGAAGCTCGTTGGCGACGGGTATTTTACAATTGTCGAAGAAGAGTTCGCTCGTAATGGACGCGCGAAGCGAAAACTTGTGCGCGATGTCTCGCGTTGTGTAACCGGGCGTGTCCTTTTCGACCAGAAATCCGCGTACGCCGGTCTCGGTCACAGCCCATACGATGGCCACGTCCGCTATGGAACCGTTGGTGATCCACATCTTGGCGCCGTTGAGCACCCAATCGCCACCGCGCTTTTCCGCACGGGTCTTCATGGTGCCGGGATCACTGCCGCCGTCGGGCTCGGTCAGACCGAAACAGCCGATCGCCTCTCCCTTCGCCATCGAGGGTAGCCATCGCTGTTTCTGCTCATCCGAACCGAAGGCGTGGATCGGATACATGCACAGACCGCTCTGCACGGAGGCGAAGCTTCGCACGCCGCTGTCGCCGCGCTCGAGCTCCTGCATGATCAAGCCGTACGAAACGTTGTTCAGACCCGCACAGCCGTAGTCGGTGAAGGTGGGTCCGAACAGACCAAGCTCCGCCATCTCCGGCACGAGCTCTTCGGGAAACCGCTCCTTCTCGAAGCATTCGGCGATGATGGGCAGAACGCGGTCGTCGACGAACCGTGCGACGGTGTCGCGGACTTGCCGCTCATCCTCGCTCAGCAGGGCCTCGATGTTGTAAAAGTCGGGTGTTTTGCTGTCGGGCACTTGATCCTCCCACGTTTCGAGCCTAATTGGCGGGCCATTACCAGATGACTTTAAGCGGGCATCATAGTGACCGTAGCGGGGGATCGTCAAAGCGGGGGCGAATGCCGCTACGCCGACTCAATCGGAAGCGTGCTGGGGCGACCGATGGCTGGTCCGAAACGGAATCGGAAGGGATTGGCGATTCGTGCCCCGCGCGAGGGCGAGGCTCCTGCCGAGCCACAACCGTTATGACGTGTGGACATCGTGGCTCGCCGGGAGGCTCGCCCTCCCAAGGACTCTGCACAAAGTGTCCCAGACCCAGGGTTTGCCGTCCTTGGCCTCGGTGTTTTACATGGCGGGCCAGATGTGTTATCGTTGCCTCGTGTCGCCCACACGCCGAGCCCGGCGTGCGGCAAAATTCAAGGAGCCTTTCCGCGAGTCACGCCCGACGGCGTAGCAGACGGATGGGTATCGAGGTCAAAAGATGGTAGAAGCCACCGCGCTGCCCGGCGCCTACAGCCCAACCCAATTCGTCCAACTCGGCCTGCCGGAACGCCCATCGTCGCAGCCGCTCCCCATGAACATGAGCGAAGCGCGTCTACGCGGCTGGGACGAACTCGACATCGTTTTCGTGACCGGCGACGCCTACGTCGACCACCCCAGTTTCGCCATGGCGATACTCGGGCGGGTTCTGGAGGCGAACGGCTTTCGCATCGGCATCGTCGCTCAGCCGAACTGGCACGACTGCGATGCGTGGAAGACGTTCGGCCAGCCCAGGCTGTTTTTCGCCATCAGCGCGGGCAACATGGACTCGATGATCAACCACTACACGGCCAATCGGAAAGTGCGCAACGACGACGCCTACTCGCCCGGAGGTCGCGTCGGCTTGCGGCCCGATCGAGCCACGCTCGCCTACTGCCAGCGCGCGCGGCAAGCCTACAGAGGCGTGCCCATCATCGCCGGCGGGGTTGAGGCGAGTCTGCGAAGGCTCGCTCACTACGACTACTGGAGCGATACCGTCAAACGCTCCATCCTGCTCGACGCAAAGGCTGACCTCGTCGCGTACGGTATGGGTGAGTCGACGATCGTTGAGATCGCCCGACGACTTCAAGGTGGGGAAAGCGTCACCGACCTGCGTGACATGCGCGGAGTCGCCTATGCGATGGGCGCCAAGGAATCACCACCGAACGACGACGGCGTCGTTACGCTGCCATCGTTCGAGGAGGTGAAGACCGACAAGCACGCGTTTGCGGAAGCTACGCGGCGGATTCACCTCGAAACGAACCCCTACAACGCCCGCACGCTCGTGCAATGGCATGACCGCCAGGCAGTCGTCTGCACGCCGCCACCGCTACCGGAATCGCAGCAATCGATGGATTTCTTCTACGATTTGCCCTACACACGCAAGCCGCATCCGCGATACGAGGATCCGATTCCCGCGTACGGCGTGGTGAAGGATTCGGTCACGATCATGCGGGGGTGCTTCGGGGGATGCACCTATTGCTCGATTACAACGCATCAGGGCCGCATCATCCAGTCGCGGAGCAAAACGTCCGTCGTGCGCGAGGTCGCCCGACTTGGCGCAAGCAAGGACTTCAAGGGCATCGTTAGCGACATCGGCGGCCCGACGGCCAACATGTACGAGATGCGCTGCAAGAAACCGGAGATCGAAGCGATCTGCCGGCGGCTTTCATGCGTTCACCCGACGATGTGTACGCTTCTCGACACGGATCACACGAGCTTGATTCAGGTCATGAGAGAATCGCGAGAGCAGAAGGGTATACGCAAGGTGCTGGTCGCCAGCGGTGTGCGCATGGACTTGGCGCAGAAGTCGCCCGAGTACATCCGTGAACTGACAGCGCATCACGTCGGCGGACATCTGAAAGTCGCTCCGGAACACACGGACAAGACAACGCTGGGTGTGATGAAGCGACCCGGTGGCGACAACTTCCAAAAGTTCGCTAAGCGATTCAACAAGGAGTCAGCCGCCGCCGGCAAAGAGCAGTACCTGGTTCCATATTTTATCTCAGCCCATCCCGGCAGCGACCTCGCCGCGATGATCGACTTGGCTATTTTCCTGAAAGAACACGGCTATCGGCCCGATCAGGTGCAGGATTTTATCCCCGCTCCGTTCGACATCGCCGCGTGCATGTACCACACCGGGCTGGACCCGATGACGAAGAAACCCGTGTTCATCGCCAAGCACCTACGCGATCGGAAGCTACAGCGAGCCCTCATGCAATTCTTCAAGCCGGAAAACTACTTCATGGTCCGCAAGGCGTTGATGCAGGCCGGGCGACGCGACCTGATCGGCGGCGGGTGTGATTGCCTGATCCCGGCCCAGCCGCCCGCAGCCGCGATTCAATCCCGTAGAGAGCGCGCGGCAAAGGAAGCACTTCACGGCGACCACGTCCACTCTCGAAGCCGAACCCCGGCGGTCGGGTACCGCCCCGGCAGAAAGTCCGCCCAAAGAAGGGACCGGCTGATCACTCGCGACCGCTCCGACGACTCGTAAGCCACCCGCAATCAGATTTGTCCCGAACGTCCGTCGCAAACCAACAATCGCATAGCTTGCCCAGATCGCCGAGCGCGGGGTTGCCATCCCCGTGCCAAGCGGCGACCATTCCGCCCATGTCCGCATTCCGGCGAGAATTACCCGTAATCATCGTCAACGCCATTTACATAACATTCTTCACGTTCGTCGCGTTGGGCAACGCGAACTATGAATTCGTTCTGTACGCGGGTGTCGTGATCGTCCTGTTCGGTTGGATTCTTTATAAGCAAGCGGTCGTACAATTCGATCGAACGATTCTTTGGGGCCTAACCGCCTGGGGCTTGATGCACATGGCCGGGGGCAATGTTCGGATCAACGGAGAGATTCTTTATGGTCTTCAGCTCATCCCCGTCGTGCTGCGCTACGACGAATTCGTACATGCTTTCGGGTTCGGTGTCGGCACGTTGGTATGCTTTCATCTGCTTCGCCCTTATCTACGCAACGATACCGAAAAATGGTGGCCGCTGGCGATTCTCGTAGTCTTGATGGGCTTGGGCCTCGGCGCACTCAACGAGTTGGTCGAATTCGTGGCCGTCTTAACCATCCCGGAAACGAACGTCGGCGGCTACAAGAACACGCTGTGGGATCTCGTCTTTGATCTGATCGGCGCCGTTCTGGCTGTGATCCTTCTGACGTATCGGCGAGCGCCTCGTGGTAGCATATCGTGATCATCCCGACGGCGACAGGCTGATCGTTCGTACGTCGATGTTGACCACGGGTGACTTGCCCTCGAACACCGTTGCTGATCCTCCGGCTGATCGATCGACCGGCGGCGGGTAGACCCAGACGGTGCGCACGTTTTCTTCGTGCTCAAGCGGTCTGGGCTGAATTTGCGGCAGCGTGGGGGGTGGAAGCCCCAACGACTTGTCCTCGACGTCCTCGAAGGATATCTCACGATCGAGCGTGAGAAACGCCGACTGATTCCCACCATCGTCGATCGTGACGCGTCGCTTTACGACACGATAGATTTGTCCCGTAATCTCATCCACAAAGCGCGCTCCCGTGGGAAACATACTCACAAGCATCGTAGCGGTCGGCTCCGCGATACCAACGGGAGGAACGTGAATCTCGGTGGGTACGCCGGTCAGCGTATCAACC